>NZ_BAAASR010000007.1:0-12539 GCF_039532985.1 Streptomyces gobitricini
CGGCGGGCGGTGAGCGGCGGGCGGCGGGCGGCGGGCGGTGAGCGGCGGGCGGCGGGCGGTGAGCGGCGGGCGGCGGGCGGTGAGCGGCGGGCGGCGGGCGGTGAGCGCAGGGTGGTCCGCTGAACGGGACGTGCCCCGGAGCTGCCGGCGAGGCCGTACGGTCACAACCCACCCAGGCCACCGCCACCGGCAGCGTTCCGAAAGCGGTCGTCGGCGGCCGCGGCCCACCGAGGGTCGTCCGCCCGCGGCCGTCGACGCGACGCGCGGCACATGGGGCCACCACTCAAGGGGGCCGGGGTGTCTCCTCCCATCCGACGACGGGCGGCCTTCCCGGCGTGCGGCACCGGTCGCGGCCGGATCGAAGCCGCAGGAGGACCGCCACAGTGCCGCCGGCAGGGTGAAACCGAGCGCCGCAACGGCCCCGGCGGGACGCCGTACTCCCGGAGGCGCCGTGCGGGGCCCGCGGCAGCCGGGCACATCGCTCTGGCGGTGGCAGCGCCGAGGCGGGACCACCCCGACGGTCACGCTTCGATGGTCGGATGCATCGGCTCCGGAGGAAGGGCGTCTCCGCGCTCGTGAAATGCCGGAGCACCGGAGGGGGATCCGTATCGGCGGCCACTGCGATCCGGCGCATCGTCGCCCTGGGGGCCCCTCGCCCCGGAACAGGCGGGCAGCTGCTGAGCGGGTCGCCTCGCGATGGGTGGGACCGGGCCCCGGGCTGTGGCATGCGCCCGAGAGGGCCACGCCCCACCGGCCCGGCGGCAAAGGGTGGTTGAGGCCATCGCGGCGGTCGGAACCGGCGGCGGGGAACGGTCGTCGGAGTTTCAAGAAGTTCGGTCACCATCGTTGACGCCGACCCGGCGGCGCCGCCACATTACCTATCGGTAGTACCCGGCGGTCATCCCGCCACGGGTACTCCGGCGCCGGTGCCGTGCGCGCCGTCGCCCGCCCCGCAACGATTCCTGGGCACCCTCTCGCCCGAGGCGCTTCTCCAGCGTGAGGGGACGTCGTACCGAGGCACCGTGCCGCCCCCCCGCACCGCTCCCCGACAGGAGAGAGCACATGCCGAAGCCTGCCCGTGATGTGATGGCCGCGTCAGCCCTGGTCGGCGCGCTGACCCTCGGTCTCACCGGCGCCACCGCCGCACACGCGACGCCGACCGTGGACTACGTCGCCCTCGGCGACAGTTACAGCGCCGGTTCGGGCGTCCTCCCCGTGGACCCCACCAACCTGCTGTGCCTGCGGTCCACGGCGAACTACCCGCACGTCATCGCCTCCCGGACAGGTGCCCGGCTGAAGGACGTGACCTGCGGAGGCGCCCAGACCAAGCACTTCGGGGAGGCCCAGTACCCGGGAGTCGCCCCTCAGTTGGACGCCGTCTCCACCGGCACGGACCTGGTGACACTCACGATCGGCGGCAACGACAACAACACCTTCATCAACGCCCTGACGACCTGCGGCTCCGCGGGCATCCTCAGTGGCGGGAAGGGGAGTCCCTGCAAGGACAAGAACGGCGGTTCCTTCGACGACCAGATCGAGAAGAACACCTATCCCGCCCTGAAGGCCGCGCTCCTGAGCCTCCGCGCCAAGGCCCCCAACGCCCGGGTAGCGGCGTTGGGCTACCCCTGGATCACACCCGCCACCGCCGATCCGTCCTGCTTCGCCAAGCTCCCGGTCGCCTCCGGTGACGTGCCCTACCTGCGTGGCATTCAGGCGCATCTCAACGCCGTCGTCAAGCGTGCGGCCGAGGAGACCGGAGCCACCTACGTGGACTTCTCCCAGGTCTCCGAGGGCCACGACGCGTGCAAGGCCCCCGGAACCCGGTGGATCGAGCCGCTCCTCTTCGGACACAGCGTCGTGCCCGTCCACCCCAACGCCCTAGGGGAGAAGCGCATGGCCGAGCACGCCATGTCCGTCCTCGGGCTCGGCTGACCCGGCAGCCTTCTCGGCCCGTGGTGGGCCCGTGGGCCCCCACCGGGCGGGCGGCGCGGTCGGCACGCCCGGTGCGGGCGGGCCCCGGCCGGGGCGGCGGTCCGCGGCCCGCCCGGCCGCCCGCGCGGGGTGACCCCGCCCCGCCCTCACCGGCGATCTGCCGCGAGTGCCGCGCGTCCTGCCGTCCCGATCCGGCCCCGGCCGGACCGGTGGCAGGGTCAGCCGTGAGGGCCCGAGGGGCTCGGCCGCGGGCCGGGCCCCAAGTGGCGGCGGGTGGTCGGCTGCTGTCCCGCTTCCCGGGCGGCAGGGGCCGCGGCCGGTCCGGCCGCGCGTTCGGCGATGGTCCGGCCGCGCTGAGCACGGCCGTCGTCCGGCGCGGGGACGGGATCGGGTCGCGGGCCGGGGCCCAGCGGGCGGCGTGTCGTCGTCACCTACGTCAGTCTGTCAGGGTGTGTGCGTCGAGGACGCCCCGGTCCCTCAACTCGTCCAGGTCGGGCAGACGCAGGCGCTGCAACGGGCCGGTGTCGAGGTCCGCCTGAGCGGCGCCGATCCGGCGCCGGGACATGTCCTTCGGGCCGGTGCCCCGTGCGGACGTGGTGGGGCCGGTGGCGAGGAGACGGCGTATGTCGGTGGTCACGAGCGATCATCGTAAAGCGCCGGGCCGTACGGTTCGAAGGAATTTCCGGCCCGCGCCTTCTGGCCGGGGCGTCGGTGGACACGGCCGGAGGGACGGCGGGCGGGGTACGAGGGCGTCGCGCCCGGCGGTCATGGCCCAACGGTGGGCGGCAGTCCAGCAGGCGAAGTCCGCGATGAGGCTGCGCGCGGCGGAGGATCCCGTGCCCGGCGCCGCCCTTCCCACGGTCACAACGGCCGTCCCGCTCCGAGGGGAAAGGCAGAAAACCTCCGTACACCGTCCCGTGCCCGATGCCCACGCCGGATCGGGACCGCGCCACCCGCTCCTCCCGCGAGCTGGCCCGAACGCCGGGGGGCGGGCCAGAGGGCAGCACCTGCCACTCCTCGCCGTACGGGCGCGGAGCCGCGCCGCCGGTCGTGGTGGCTAGGGCCTGCGGGCGGAGTGCACGGTGCGTTCGAAGGTGTGGAACGCCTCCTCCTGACGCCACTGCACCGCCGCCTTGGCGCTGGAGCGGAGCAGTTCACGGCATTCGGGTCCGGGCGTGCCGGCGCCGGGCCGTACGCCGCGGCACGAGGCGGTCGGACGGTACCCGTCACGGGTGGGATTGCCCTGCCACAGGCTGGTGCCGGGGAGGAACGCGTACTCCAGGCTCGCGCGGGCCAGGTCCTTCAGCTCGCGGTAGGAGAGGTCGTAGGTCCGGGCGGCGTACTCGTACTCGTGGCTGATGTCGATGCGGGAGACACCCGGATCGTCGGTGGCCAGCACGACCGGTACGCCGTGGCGGCGGTAGGTCTCGAAAGGGTGGTCGTGCCCTCTGACCCCCAGGATCTGGGCGTTGCTGGTGAAAGGCACCTCGACGGCGATCTCCCGGGCCGCCATGGTGCGGGCGGTCTTCCGCCAGTCGTCCTCGTGGACGAGGGACACCCCGTGGCCGATCCGTTCGGCGTGGGCGACACCGACCGCCTCGCCGATGTGGAACGTCAGGTCCTTCGGTTTGACCAGGCCCGGCCACAGCTCACCCGCGTGGAGAGTGAGGTGAGCGCGCGGGTACACCCCGCGCAGATGGGCCAGCATCCGCATGTGTGACCGATAGCCGGCCGTCGACCGCTCGGCGTCCTCGGGCTGGACGAGGTTGACCGCCACGAACCGGGGGTCGCGCTCGGCCAGGCGCATCCCCAGCGCCATCTGTGTGAACACATGCTCGGAGGAACTCTGGCGGTACACCTGCGAGATGAAGCGCACCGGCAGACCGCAGGCCGGCCGGGCCTCCGGAGTGCCGCAGTGCGCGGCGGCACGGAACTCGCGCTCGGCGTCGTCCGCCTCCTTCCGGGCGTGGGCCACCAGTCGGTCCAGCCGTCCGCCGGAGGTGAGCCTGCCGTGCAGCCGGTCGGGATCGCTCTCCCGGCCGACCTCGGAGGCGAGCGCCTTCGCGGCTTCGGCCGCCGGGGTCACCATGGTCTCGAGGTAGAACTGGTTCTGTGCGGCCACCTCGTCGGCGACCTGGGCGAGCAGCCTGCCGCGATGCCGCTCGGCCACCTTCTCGAACTTGCCGAAGGTGGCGAAGAAGTGGTCGTGGCCGTTGCCGTCGGCGGGGAAGTCCCACATGGACCAGGCCCGGACGATCGCGTCGTGGAAAGCCCGGTCCCGGCGGGCGTCCGCCGCGGGACGGGCGCCCGGACCGCACGGCGGTGCGACAGCGGTCATGGTCGACATATCGACGCACAAGCCGTCTTCGGCGGCCAGTTCGATCAGGTACTCGGTCGCCACCGCACCCCAGAGGTGGTTGTGCAGGTCCCCGCCCTTGGGCAGCCGTTCGAAGAACCGCCGGAGCAGCCGCGGGTCGTGGCGGACGGCCTTGAGACGGGCGTCCGCGCGCAGCTCACCGGGCGTCGCCACGCCGTACGACGTCCTCTCCCCGGCCGGCCGGGCTGAGGCGACCGGGCCGCCGGCCCACAGGGGCGCCGACAGCAGGGAGCACAGGCATGCCAGGGCAACGAACCCGTGCGGGCGGGGCAGCCGGAAGCGGGGAAACGTCATGACGGCATGATCGCCATCAGGGCGTGGTCGCGTCCGGCTCCCATGACGTGCGGGGCGTCGCCGTCACCCGGTCGGCCGCCGGGCCCACCCGCCGTCGTGACCGATGGGTCAGGTCCGGGCCGGCTCGGCGGGGACGGGCTCGCCCAGGGCCTGGCGCAGGATCCGTACACGCTCGTCGGCGTCGGCGGTCGCGAGCACGGCGGCCAGGACGGCGACGCGCGCCTGCCCGGCGCGCAGGAGGCCGGTGGGCACGGCGCCCGCGGCGACGAGGTCGACACCGCCGCCGTGGGTGTAGATCTGGGACACCGGCCCGGCGTGGACGCGGGTGGTCAGAGCCACGAGTACGCCCCGGGCCGTGGCGGCGGCGACGGCCGACACCATCTCGGGGGTGGCGTTCCCGGCACCGGTGCCGACCAGGACGACACCCTGGGCCCCCGCCTCGACGGCGGCGTCGAGCAGGAGCGGGTCGCCGTCGGCGTGGTGCATCACCATGTCGACGCGGGGCCGGTTCTCCGGTACGCCGGGGAGGGCCAGCGCGGCCGGCCGCAGGGGGCGGCGCCGTACGGAGACCTTGCCGAACCCGATGTCGGCGAGGTGGGATCGGGACGGGTCGGCGAAGGCGTCCGCGCCGACGGTGTGCGTCTTGACCGTGCCGCGCGCGGCGTGCACTTTGCCGTCGAAGGCCACCAGCACCCCGAGGCCGCGGACGCGGGCGGCGGTGAGCAGGGCGTCGTGGAGGTTGCGGGGCCCGTCGCCGTCCTCCGCGTCCAGCGGCAGCTGGGCGCCGGTGAACACGACCGGGCGCGGGTCGTCGTGGTACAGGTCGACGAGGAACGCCGACTCCTCCAGGGTGTCGGTGCCGTGCGTGACGACGATGCCGTCCACCTCCGGATCGGCGAACACCTCGTGCACGGTACGGAGCAGAGTGAGCTGGTGCGCGGTGGTGAGGCGCGGGCTGTTCACGCTGAACAGGTCCACCACCTCGATGGTGATCCCCTCGGGTACGGCCGCGGTCGCCATGACCTCCTGGCCCTGCGCGTCGGCGGCGAAGCCGGATCCCTGCCAGCGGCTGGCTATCGTCCCGCCGGTGCTGATGACGACGATCCGTTTCACAGTCCTGTCCTCTTCCCGTCCTCTTGCTCGCGCCACGGCCCCGACGCTCACCCACCAGTTCGAGCGCAATGATAGGAGAGAGAGCGCGCAATCGGATCTCGTACATGACCGCGTACGGCTGTTTTCCTGGTGGATAATCGCGTCGTGGACGAGATCGATCGCGCAATCTTGCGTGAGCTTCAGAACGACGGCCGGCTGAGCAACCAGGAGCTGGCGGCCCGTGTGGGCCTGACCCCCTCTCCTTGCATGCGGCGGGTAAGGCAACTGGAGCAGGACGGGATCATCCGGGGCTACCGTGCGGTGATCGATCCCGACGCCGTGAACCGGGGCTTCGAGGTCCTGGTGTCCATCGAGGTCAAGCGCGACCGCGAGGTGGTCGAGGAGTTCGAGGCGGCGTTGCAGGACATCCCGGACGTCATCGAGGCGTACCGGCTGTTCGGCAGCCCCGGCTGCCTGCTGCGCATCGCGGTGGCGGACCTGCGCGCCTACGAGCGGCTGTGGATCGAGAAGCTGACGTCCCTGGCCGGTGTCACGGAAGTCAACTCCCAGATCATCATGAAGCGTGTGAAGGAACCGCGCGGCCTTCCCATCGACGGCTGACGGGCCCGGCGCCGCATGCCACTGCCGCTGAGCCGAACGAGCCGTTGCTCCCCGCAGCGGGTGCCCGGCTCCCCGAGCGCGGCGGATCAGCGGAGTTCGACGGTGATGCCGACGCGGGCGAGCAACCGCAGGACGTCCTCGAAATAGGGTGTCTCGCCCGCCGTGTCCACGCTGACCGGGGCGAGTGCGCGCCGGGCCACCCCGGCGTCGTGCCAGACCAGCGTGAACGGCGTGGGTGGCCGCTCGCCACCGCACGGGCAGCCGCGCAGAGTGACCCAGCACTGGTGGTAGTGGCCGCCGGGGCCCGCGACCGCCTCGCCCAGCGCGCACTCCAGCGCGGACACATCGGTGACGTGCCGCCCGTCGAGGTGCCGCACCGGGTCGGGCAGCGGCCGGCCGGCGTCCCGGCGGGCAGCGGCGAAGGCGGCCCACTCGGCCCGGCCCTCGGGCGGGAACACGGCCCACGTCCCGCGCTCGGCCGGCGGCCCCTCGAACCAGGCGTCCCACACCGGGCGGACCGCCGGCGCGGGCCGGTCACGAGGGCCCTCGCTCAGCCACAGGTCCACCAGGGCCCCGCCGAGCACCGACGGGCGGGAGGCGACCACCTGCAACGACATGTGCTCCTGCGAGCGCATGACGCGACCGGACCGGTCAACGGCGAGCAGCGTGACCCAGTCGCCGTCGGCGCGCGGGCGCACCAGCCGGCGCAGCAGACGCTCACCGGGTTCGCAGCCGATCAGTCTCATCGGCGGCAGGGAGGGCAGGGGGCGCCCGGCGTACAGGCCCTCGATCCGACGGCACTCGCCCAGGCCGGCGCCACCCGCGCCGTTGAACAGCAGCCAATGGGCGTCCTCGGGCTCGGCGTGGTGCCACACCGGGCCGTCGACCTCGGCCTCGACGGTCACGTCGACCAGCGCCGCGTCGAGGGCGGAGGGGCGGCAGTCGAGCAGGACGGGGTCCACCAACTCCCAGTGGTGCGTGTCGTAGGCGTGGGAGGGATCCGCCTCGGGGCCCGCCCCGGCCACGGCGAAGTCCACGATCACGGCGAGTTGCCCGAGGCCGGCGGGCCCGACGGGACCGCCCGGTTCGACAGCCCCGTGACGGGCGCGTTCGACCGCCTTCAGCAGCCGCCCGGTCGGGGCGCAGCCCATGAGGGTCAGCCGGTCCCGGCGCGGGGCCGGATCGACGAACATGCCGTCGGCGTCGGCGCAGCGCGCGAAGACGATCAGTTCACCGTCCCATTCCTCACCGCAGAGCACGTACTTGAGCGGAAGCTCACGCTCCCAGGCCCAGACGGCATCCTCGTCCAGCACCGCGTCCGTACCCCCTCGCTCATGTGTCGCGCCCGCTCACCGCCCGCTGAGCCTGCCACGTCGGGGCGGCGCTCAGGACGGCGGGGCACTGGTCGGGCCGATCGGCCCACCGCCCGGCCCTGCGGGCCCCGGATCCGGTGCACCGTCCGTCTCGTTGGACCGACGGGGCGGACACCGCGGAGTGCGGCGCCGCCTCGTGCTGGACCTCACGGTTCCGTGACCGGACCGCCTCTGCCGGAAGGCCGGTTGCGCAGCCTGCGGTAGCCGTAGTCGCGGAAGGAGCTGTCGGCTCGGCCACCAGCCCGCGCGTGGCGGTGACCGGCCCGCGCCCGTCGGACCACCACGCGAGCACACGCCTCTGCCGTTGTGACCGTCGGCTCGGGCCTTGCCGTCGCGGCGTGAGTACCTCGGCACGGATGCTGAGTACGCCGGCGGATGTGGCCCCGCGCCGCCGCCGCTGGAATGGGAACCATGATCTCTGACGTACCGCGGCGCGTGAACATGCAGCACGTCGCCGACACGGGTGCCGCCCTCGCCGTGGCTCTGCTGCCGCTGGCCGCCGCCGTACTGCTGGCCAAGACGGTGGCCGGTGACCCGTTGGCGCCGGTGAACACCCTCATCACCAGCGGTGGGCAGCGCGCCCGGTTGTCACCGTCGCAGTGGCGTGGGTGTGGCAGGACGGCACTGTCCGAGTGGAAGGCCGGCGCGCGGACCACCGGTACTCACGCTCCGGGCCGCGTGTGGCGTCGTGAAGGGCGGCGCCGTGACGGACACCCGTCGGCCGGGGTGCGGGAAGTGTGGGTGGACGGCTCTTCGCCGAGGCGCGGGAGCCGGCGGCCGGCGCCGGGCCCGAAGAACACGACCACCCTCGCCGGCGGCTGAGGCCGGGTGATCGACGGGCCGGGCGTCCCGCGCTTCCGACGCCCCCACGCCCGTGGGACCCGCGTCAGCGTCCGGCGGCAGCCGCCACCGAGTCGGTACCGCCGGGCCAGGTCCGGCGGTACCCCTCGCGGAGAGGGCCGCCGACGAGGCCGAGGATCTCCGACGCGGCCTCGAACAGCGCCGTGGGATCGCCCGCCTCACACGAGTGAAGGTGTCCGCGCAGCAGGGCGGCGCCACGCCGTGCGTCCGCTTCCATGAGACGTCGCGGCAGCCACTTCCCGCTGCCGAGCCACGCCTGGTGGTGGTCGCAGAGCAGGTCCGCCGCGGAGTTGACGACCAGTCCGGCGACGGCCAGCCGCTCGATGGTGTCACTCGTGTCAGCCAGGTCGTCCAGCGCGTCCGTCAGTCCGTACCGCCTGGTTTCGACGGCCCCGGGTGCGAGCGGCGGCGGGCCTTCGCGCAGGTCCGCCTCGGCCAGGCGGCGGACGTGACGGGCCTCTCCGTTCCTGTCGACCAGAACGAGCCCGGACACGTACATGCTCTGCATGACCGCCCGTCGTGCGGCGACGTCCGCGGCGAACAGTGCGGCCAGACCGGCGCGGGTGTGGACGAAGAGCTCCACGACGCGCCCCTCGAACCGGATGGTCTCCCGGCGAGTGACACCGCCGTCCTCGATGAGTACCGCGATGTCCAGGTCGCTGCCGGGGGTCGCCCGCCCGGTGGCCGTGGACCCGGCGAGTACCACGGCCAGCGCATCGGGAAAACGCTCATCGACGAGTCGTCGCGCCTGTTCGGCGGGGTCGGCCTGCATGCCGGCCAGAGTGCCAGGGACCGCTCTCGACGGCGAGTGGATTCATGACCACAGCCCTGAAGGCACCGCCCGCCCACCACAGGAGCACCCGCGCGAGCGGGTGGGGAACGCGGCCGGGCCCGGCCGGAACAGTCGGGCCGACGGCACGCCGACACCGCCCGCCGTCAGGCAGACGAGGGGAGAGCGACGGCCAGGACGAGGGACGCCGCGGCGAAACCGAGAAACGCTCCGGGGCCGGCGATGTTGCGATAGACCCGGGCACGGATGTGTGCGACCACGGCGCCCACGAAGAACAGGACGAGCCCCGCCGCGGCGGCCACGCCGACGGACCGGAAACCCAGGAGCCCGAGCAGGAGACCGGCGGCACCGGCCGCCTTCAGCCCGGCGAGCCACGGCAGCCAGGACACCGGAACGTCCACCTCGGCCGAGTTGGCGAGAACGAACCGTGCCTTCGAGAAGTCGGCGACGGCGATCCCCGCGTTGGCAACGAGCGTGATGACGGTGACGACTACGTAGGCGACGAACACACGCCTCTCCTTCGGCTGAGCACGCGGTCGGTGTGGGCGAGCCGGTGGTTTCGATCAACTCGGCAAGCGTCACCGAGCCCGGCCTCGTCGTCCAATAGCCGCGGCTATAGCGTGCGGGCATGGATGTCGACACCCGGCTGCTGCGCTCCTTCGTCGCCGTCGCGGAGGAAGGGAACCTGTCCCGTGCGGCGGAGCGGTTGTTCATCTCCCAACCGGCGCTGACCAAACAGATCAAACAACTCGAGGCCCGGCTCGACGTGCCCCTGTTCACGCGGTCGCGGACCGGCATGACCCTCACCGGTCCGGGCGAGGCGCTGGCGGCGCGGGCGGCCGCCCTGCTGGCCGAGTGGGACCGGATGACGCGGGAGGCGCGGAGTATGGCCGGGCGGGCGACCCGAGTGCTGCGCGTCGGCTTCCTGGCCAGCGCGGCCAACGAGGCGACCCAGCTCATCGTCGCGGACTTCGCCGACAGTCGGCCCGGCTGGCGCGCCGACATGCGGCAGGCCGCCTGGTCGAACCCGTCCGCCGGCCTCGCCACCGGAGACGTCGACGTCGCCTTCGTGCGGTTGCCTTTCCCCGGCCAGAACAACCTGCGCGTGGAGGTGCTGTTCACCGAGCCGCGCTGCGTCGCGCTTCCCTCGGCACATCCCCTGGCCGCGCGTGATGCCATCCCGTTCCGGGAGCTGTGGGACGAACCGTTCGTGGCGGCCCCGCCCGAGTCGGGCCCGTGGCGGGACTTCTGGCTGGCAACCGGCGAACGCGACGGCCGCCCCGTCCGGATCGGAGCCGTCACCGACCAGCCCGACGACTGGCTCAACGCGATCGCCAACGGCTACGGCGTCGCTCTCGCCCCCGAGTCCGCCACCCGCTACTACGCCCGCCCCGGCATCACCTACCGCCCCGTCGTCGGCGTCAGCCCCAGTCAGGTCGGCATCGCCTGGTCAAAGGCGGTCGACCGCGACCCCGTCGTCCAGGACTTCGTCCGCTGCTGCCTGCGCCGTACACACCGGCAAGGCGACACCGCCGACTGACCGCGCCGGACGAGTACGGCCTCCATCCGGCCGATGTCCCGGCCGGGCGCCCTCGGCCGGCGAGGACGACCGGACCGCTCTGCGGCTGAGGCCCGGGCCGAGGACGACCGCCCGTTCGGACGCGTCGAGCGCACTGGTCCTCGCCGTCCAGCCGCCGACCGGCGGCGACCGGGCGCAGAACGCGGCCCGCCCCGACACCCCGGCCCCCGGGTGCACCGGAGCAGGTGGCCGAGGAGCGCGCGCCCGCTGCCCGCACCACCGTGTGGCGACCGCGCACGTCAGCCGTGCCCCGCCGCAGAGCGGGCGGCCCTTGGCGTGCCGCCCGGTTGCGCCGGCGCGGCGGGCAGCGCGTCACCGGTCTCCGGCCGCGGGTTCGCGTGGACGAACCAGTCGGGCATGCCGGTCCGCCGGGCTCCGCCGGCTCCGTCCGCAGCCCATGAGTGGAGTCCCCGACGACGACCAGCCCCGGCCCCTCCCGGAGGCAGTGGTGTGCGCCGGGGCGCACGGCGACCCCGGTACGCATGCGCTCCCACCGGTCCATAGCGGGCCCGCCCCGACACCGGCACCGGCGCCTGGCAGCATCTTGCGCCTCATAGGCACTTCTTCCCATGGAGTCGGCCGCTGTCTCCCGGAAGACTGGACGCGTCCTCACCGTCCGTGCCATCGACTACCAGCGCCAGGGCGCCGCGCCCAGGCGCCGTTCCGGAGAAAGCGCGTGCTCCGGAGAACACGCGCCCACCACCCCCGCTCGGAGACCCGCCGGGATGTCCGCACGCGAGCGGTGGTTCAGGACCGTGACCCCGGGGCGAAGCCACCGTCGTGGGGCCCGGCGACCGGTGCCCCACCGCCGCCCCACACGTGACGGGCAACCCGCCCGCCACCCACCCCGGAGACTGGAGCAGCGAACCATGACGACCTACGGAATCCTCCTCTTCGACACCGCGGAGGAACTCGACTTCGCGGGCCCCTGGGAGGTGCTGACCACCTCGTCCGACCTGCGCGACGGCGCCGACACCACCGTGCTCATCGCCGAGCGGACCGACCCGGTGCGCTGCGCCAAGGGCATGCGGGTCCTGCCGGACCACACTCTCGACGACCACCCGCCGCTGGACGTGCTGCTGGTCCCGGGTGGCAGCGGTGCCCGGGAGATCGAGCCGCACAACCGGCGGATCACCACCTGGATAGCCGAAAGGTCCGCCCGGAGCGCGTGGGTCGCCGGAGTGTGCACCGGCGTCTTCCTGCTGCACGCGGCCGGGCCGGCCCAGGGGCGCCGGGTGGCGACGCACTGGCAGTACGAGGAGGCGCTCGCGGCACGCGGCGACGTCACCGTCGTGCGTGACGCCCGCTATGTCGTCGACGGCAACCTGCTCACCAGCCAGGGAGTGTCGGCCGGTATCGACAGCACCCTGTGGCTCGTGGGCCACCTGCACGGGCGGGACCATGCCCGCTCCGTACGGCGCGCCCTGCAGTACGACCCCGCGCCCCCTTATCTGGCTGACGAACCACTGGTCTGACGACCAGGAGCCTGCGGGCCGGGGCGCACGGGGGAGCGAGCGAGGATGCGGGACAGCCGGGCCGCACCGCACCGCACCGCACCGAACCGCACCGAATGGTGCCGCACCGTGCCGGCTCGGCGGCCGCCGGGGGCGTCCGGACCGG
>NZ_BAAASR010000007.1:12621-202558 GCF_039532985.1 Streptomyces gobitricini
GCCGCTCCACACTCGTCACGTCCCGTGGCGACGGCACCGGGTGGATCCCGTACCGCGCACGGCTGCGCGGGCGGCCACTCCGGGCCGTTCGGCCCAGTAGGCGGCGGAGGACCGGCGCAGCAGCAGCATGACGCCCACGCCCGTGATCATGATGCCGAGGCCGATGACGAGGGGCGGGCCGAGGCCGAACCAGGAGACGCCGCTGTAGCTCTTCTCGGGTTCCGCCATGTCGATGACGGCCTCGACGAGCAGCCAGGTCAGCAGCAGGGAGCCGGTGACCGGCCCGGCGCCGATGAAGAGGAAACCGGGGAGGCTCCGCGTCAGGTGATGGCGGTAATAGACGGCGCAGGCCACGCCGGTGAGCGCGTAGTAGAACGCGATGAGCAGAGACAGGGCCGTCAGCGAGTCGAAGAGGGCGTTGGCACTGATCCGGTTCACCGCCAGGTACCAGGCAATGGCCACGGCGGCGACCGACCAGGTGCTGGTGTGCGGGGTGCGGAAGCGGGGATGGACGCGGGCGAGAGGGGTCGGCAGAGCCCGGCGGCGGGCCATGGACAGCACGGTGCGCGAGGCGGGGATGATCGTGGTCTGTGTCGAGGCCACCGCGGAGGTGGAGACGGCCAGGAGGACGATCCAGTCCCACCCGCCCATGACGTACCCGGCGAGCAGGGAGAAGACGTATTCCCCTTCGTCGGCGTTGTCGGCCAGAAAGGCGGTTCCGGCGTAGGCCACCACGGCGAAGGCGACCGACACGTACGTCACCAGCAGCACGACGGTCGACCAGACGCCCGCCTTGCCGGGCGCGCCGGTGGGTCCCTTCACCTCCTCGGTGAGGTTGACCGCCGACTCCCAGCCCCAGTAGGTGAACACCCCCAGCAGCAGGCCACCCGTCAGCGCCGCGCCTCCCGCACCGAACGGGTTCAGCCAGCCCGGCGCGGGCGTGAGTGACCCGAGCGTCGCGGTCCCGGCGTACACGCGGTAGAGAGCCACGACCGCGAACGCGAGGAGGCAGGCGACCTGCGCGAGGATGAGGACGTTCTGCACCCTGGCCGAGGCCTCGGTACCGACGACGCACACCCCGGTCATGGTCAGGATGAGCAGCACGGCCAGTCCCTGGCGTACCAGGTCGTTCCCCGCCAGGCCGTCGAGGCCGGCGGTGAGCAGACCGAAGGCCACCGCGACGTCGGCGAGCGACCCGATGACCAGCACACCGGTCATCGCCACGGCCCAGCCGCCGAGCCATCCGGCCCAGGGCCCCATCGCCCGGGTGACCCAGGAGAAGGTGGTGCCGCAGTCCTGGTCGGCCTTGTTGAGGTGGTGGAACGCCGACGCGATCAGGAGCATCGGTACGAAGGAGGCGACGAGGACGCCGGGGGCGTGGACACCCACGAGTGCGACGATCGGGCCGATGACCGCCGCCAGCGAGTAGGCGGGGGAAGTCGAGTTCAGCCCGATGACGAGTGCGTCGGTGAAGCCGATCGCGTCGGGCTTCAGACCGGCGGGCGGGTCGGCGCCCGCGATGTCGTCCTTCATCGTCCCTCGCTTCCGTGGAGTCGGCGCCCGGTGGTCGAATGATCCTCAGTGGGAGTACGCGGGGCACGCCATGGCCCCGGTCCGGCGCGCCGCCCCGTCCGGCGCGGGATTCGGGACAGGGGCTGGAGCGGGGGGGCCGCGTGCTGCCGGGACCGGATTCCGGAGCCGCTCCACGCGCCGTGGGCCACCGTTCCCGAGCGACGGCCGCGTCGGCGGCGGCCTGCCCGGGGGGCGGAGGCCGGTGGGGCGCCATGAGCTGCTGCTCCGTGCAGGGGCCAACCGGCCGTCGTACCGCGCGGGTTGCAGGACCGCCCGCCGCTACCGCGCTGGATCGAACAGGACGTCAAACCGTGACCGGATGTCCTCGGCGCTCCCTGCCCGTACTTTCGTCCTCGTGGCTCCGCGTGACCAGCGGCGCCGCAGGAGGAACGACAAACGGGAGGAAAGAGCGCGAACGGCAAGTCCTACTACGGCAGCTTCTGAGGCGACTTCTACGACCACGCGAAGGACAAGAAGTGGGTGATCCTTCAGGCGAAGTGGAAGAACAAGAACTGGGGTCCCATCCGTACCGCCGCCAACGGTGGCTCGTTCGCGGGCGACTACAGCGGCCTCAACGGCCTCAACTTCCGGGTCTGCCTGACCGGCGGCCACTGCGGCAAGGGGGCGTGGTGACGCCCGCGCCGCGGGTGTGACCGAGCTCCCAGGAGCCTGGCCGAGCACGAGCGCGCGGGGGCCGCAGCACGGTCGCGGTGTCGCGGTCCCGTGCGGCACGCGCCGCAGGCTGCGGACCGGGAGCCGGGCCGTGCTCGGGCTTCTGGTCATGGTCCGCGCGGCACCGGTACCGGCTGGGACGGTGCCGATCGTCCCGGCTCCGGTCGCGTACCGGGGCGGGTCAGCCGAGCAGCAGGACCACGTCCAGCGAGCGCGGGCCGTGGACGCCCTCGACCCGGTCCAGCTCGATGTCGCTGGTGGCCGACGGCCCGGAGGTCCAGGTGAGCGGCCGGGTCACGGAGAGGCGTTCGAGTGCCCGGGGCACGGACGACACGACCTGCGCCGGGACCTCGACCACACAGATGTGGTGGTCGGGGATGAGCGTGATCCGCCTGCGCCCCTGCCCGGGACCGCCGTCCAGCACGATGGTGCCGGTCTCGGCGATGGCGACGGCGCAACCGGTGATGACACTGTCCACCCGGTCGAGGTCGTGCGGCGTGCTGTCCGCGGTGTCCCGCCGCACGATGATGCCTCCCGGCAGCCAGGCGTCGGGCAGACCCGGCGGGACGAGGACGGTGCGGGCGCCCCGGGCGGCCAGCAGTGCCCCGACCGTGTCGGCCACATCGGCCCGTGCGCAGCGGTGCACCCTGGCCCGGTAGTCCGTCAGGTTGCCGGCGAGCAGGTCCACCGTCTCCTCGGCCCCGCGTACGCCGTGCTCCCGCAGGTAGCTGCGCGGGACAGCAGGCTCGTACGGCGCCGGTGCCGGTGCCGGCATCGCGTCCGGAGCAACGCCCAACGCCTGTCGTACGCGGGCCAGGACGAGGTCTCGGCTGTTCGTCACGTCGTGTCCTTTCCGCCGTTCGTGCGCAGCCACCAGTCGCGGAAGGGCTCCGCCGGTACGGGTGGCAGGTCGCGAGTGGCGGTCCAGGCGCGGCCGGGGCCGGGCAGGCGGGCGGGATGGAGTCGCCGGGTGCGGCAGACGAGGCGCTGGCCCGCACGCAGGGCGCCGGGGTGGGTCAGCGCCCAGCGGGCGGCCCGCAGGGCGGCGCGTTCGGCCGCGCGCCCCTTCGCGGGCTTGAGGACGACTTCGGCGCCCGCTCGGGTGGCCGCGCCACCCTGGGCCGTACGTTCCCGCAGATGCACCAGGACCTCGGGGATGTCGATGGCGACGGGGCACACCTCGTAGCAGGCGCCGCACAGCGAGGAGGCGTACGGGAGGGAGGCGTCGATGTCGCTGTCCGTGCCGCGCAGTTGCGGGGTGAGGATCGCGCCGATGGGCCCCGGGTACACCGAGCCGTAGGCGTGCCCGCCGGCCCGCTCGTAGACGGGGCAGACGTTGAGGCACGCCGAGCAGCGGATGCAGCGCAGTGCCTGCCGGCCGACCTCGTCGGCGAGGGTGTCGGTGCGTCCGTTGTCCAGCAGGACGAGGTGGAAGGCGCTCGGGCCGTCGTCGTCGGTCGTCCCCGTCCACATGCTGGTGTAGGGGTTCATCCGTTCGGCGGTGGACGAGCGGGGCAGCGTCTGGAGGAAGACCTCCAGGTCCTGTGCCGTGGGCACGATCTTCTCGATGCCGACGACCGAGATGAGGGTCTCGGGCAGGGTCAGGCACATGCGCCCGTTGCCCTCCGACTCCACGACGACCAGCGTGCCGGTCTCCGCGACCATGAAGTTCGCCCCGGAGACGGCGACCTTGGCGGTCAGGAACTTCTCACGGAGGTGGAGCCGCGCCGCCTCGGCGAGGTCCGCGGGCCGGTCGGAGAGGTCCGCGGGCGCGGGCCTGCCCCAGTGGCCCATCTCGGAGCGGAAGAGGTCGCGGATCTCGCCGCGGTTGCGGTGGATGGCGGGCACGAGGATGTGCGAGGGGCGGTCCTCGCCGAGCTGGACGATGAGTTCGGCGAGGTCCGTCTCGTACGCCCGGATGCCCTCGGTGGCGAGTGCCTCGTTGAGCCCGATCTCCTGCGTGGCCATCGACTTGACCTTGACGACCTCCCGCTCACCGGTGGCCTTCACCAGGTCGGTGACGATGCGGTTGGCCTCCGCCGCGTCCACCGCCCAGTGCACGGTGCCGCCCGCCGCCGTGACGGCCCGCTCCAGCTGCAGCAGGTAGTGGTCGAGGTGGCGCAGCGTGTGGTCCTTGATGCGGCGGCCCGCCTCGCGCAGCTCCGCCCAGTCGGACAGCTCCGCCACCGCCGCGGCGCGCTTGGTGCGGATGGTGCGGGTGGCGTGCCGGAGGTTGCCGCGCAGGGTGGTGTCCCGCACGGCCTCACGGGCAGCCTCGGGGAAGGCCGGCATGCCGACGAAGGTTCCGCTCATGACAGGACCTCACCTTCCGCGCCCGCCGGGACATCGTCCTCCGTGCTCGCCAGGATCTCGGCGATGTGCACCGCCTTCATACCCGCGCCCTGACGGGTCATCGTGCCCCCGATGTGCATCAGGCAGGAGTTGTCCGCCGCGCACAGGACCCGCGCGCCGGTGGCGGCGGCGTTCGCGACCTTGTCGGCGCCCATGGCGGCCGACACGTCGGGGTTCTTCACGGCGAAGGTCCCGCCGAACCCGCAGCACTCGTCCGCGCCCGGCAGTTCGAGCAGCTCCAGCCCCCTGACCGCACGGAGGAGGCGGTAGGGGCGGTCGCCCAGGCCGAGCGAGCGAAGACCGTGACAGGTGGGGTGGTAGGTGACCGTGTGCGGGTAACAGGCCCCGACGTCGGTCCTGCCCAGGACGTCGACCAGGAACTCCGTCAGTTCGTACGTCTTCGGTACGACGGGGGCGACGGCCCGGGCCAGCGCGTCGCCGTGGCCCTCGGCCCGCGCACGCTCTCCCATGCGGGGATACAGCTCCCTGACCATGGCGGCGCAGGAACCGGACGGGGTCACGACGGCATCGTAGCCGCCGAACACCTGCGCGAAACGGCGGGCCAGCGGCTCGGCCTGGTGGCGGTAGCCGGTGTTGTAATGCGCCTGTCCGCAACACGTCTGGGCGGTCGGGAAATCGACGTCGACGCCCAGTCTGGTGAGCAGTTTCACGACGGCGCGCCCGGTGTCCGGATAGAGGGTGTCGTTGACACAGGTGAGGAAGAGGGCGACACGCATCGCGGCTCCTAGCTGTCGGTCGGTGGGCTCCGGGCGGGCGTGGCCGTCAGGTTCCACGCCCACCCGGAGGGTCAGCGCCGGGTGATCCGGCAGGCGGCCGCGTCCCAGGCCGCCCGGTCACCCGTCGGCTCGTAACGCTTGAGCGGCTGTGTCCCGGCGACCAGGCGGCGCATCGAGGCCAGGTCGCCGACCAGACCCCCCGCTCTCGCCTGCACCAGGACGTTACCCAGTGCGGCGGCTTCGGCCGGCCCCGCGACCACGGGCAGGCCGCAGGCGTCGGCGGTGAGCCGGCACAGGAGCGCGTTGCGGGCCCCGCCGCCCACCACGTGCACGGCGTCCACGGGATGGTCCGCGAGCCGCTGCGCGTCCTCGACCGCCCGCCGGTGGGCCAGCGCCAGGGAGTCGAGGATGCAGCGCGTGACCTCCGCGGGGGTGGAGGGCACGGGCTGGCCCGTCGCACGGCACGCGTCCGCGACGCGCCGTGGCATCCGGCCGGGCGCGAGGAACCCCGGGTCGCCCGCGTCGACCACCGACCGCAGCGGCGGCACCCCGGCCGCCTCGCGCAGCAGGGGCGCCAGATCAGGTGAGCCCCAGTCCCGCAGGCACTCCTGGAGCAGCCACAGCCCCATGATGTTGCGCAGGTAGCGGACGGTGCCGTCGAGCCCCAGCTCGTTGGTGAAGTTGGCGGCGCGGCTCGCCTCGGTGAGAACCGGGGCGTCCAGCTCCAGGCCCGCGAGCGACCAGGTGCCCGTGCAGATGTACGCGAACCGCTCCCCGTCCGCCGCGGGTACCGCGGCGACCGCCGAAGCGGTGTCGTGCGAGCCGACGGTGGTCACCGGCACGGGGCCGGCCAGCCCGGTCTCCTCCCGCACATGGGGCAGGAGGGTGCCCGCCGGGTCCCCCGGGCGCCGCAGCGGCGCGAACAGGGAGAGGTCGATGCCCAGCCGGCCGGCCACGTCCCGGGCCCAGTCGCCGGTGCGCGGGTCGATCAGCTGGGTGGTCGAGGCGTTGGTGAGCTCGGTGCCCTGGCGCCCGGTGAGCCAGTACGCGATCAGGTCGGGGATCAGCAGCAGGCGCCGGGCGGCGGTGAACGGCACGGTGCCCCGGGCCGCCACCAGCTGGTAGAGCGTGTTGAACGGCGCGTACTGGAGCCCGGTCGCCGCGTACAGCTCGGCCGCCGGCATCCGCTCCCACACCCGCGCGGCCACGCCCTCGGTGCGGCCGTCCCGGTAGTGCACCGGGTTGCCGAGGAGTGCCCCGTCCGCGTCGAGCAGGCCGTAGTCGACGGCCCAGCTGTCGATACCGATCGAATCGACCGGCCCGGCCGCGCGGAGCCCCGCGACGACCCCGGCGTAGAGCCCGAGAGCGTCCCACCGCAGCCCTTCGGCGAGCCGCACCGGCCGGTTGGGGAAGCGGTGCGCCTCCGTCAGGTCCAGTGACGCGTCCCCGGCGCGGCCGGTCGCGACCCGGCCGACGATGACGCGCCCGCTGGACGCGCCGAGGTCGACGGCCGCGTACGACCGCACCGGACTCCTCGTGCTCATCGCAGGAACGCGGCGGCCACGCCGGCGTCGACCGGGATGTGCAGCCCGGTCGTGTGCGTGAGGTCACCGCCGGTCAGGGCGAACACCGCGCTCGCCACGTGCTCCGGCAGGACCTCGCGCTTCAGCAGGGTCCGCTGGGCGTAGAACTCGCCGAGCCTGTCCTCCTCCACCCCGTACACCGCCGCGCGCTGCGCACCCCAGCCGCCGGCGAAGATGCCCGAACCGCGCACCACACCGTCCGGGTTGACGCCGTTGACGCGGATGCCGTGCTCGCCGAGCTCGGCCGCCAGCAGACGGACCTGATGGGCCTGGTCGGCCTTGGTCGCCGAGTACGCGATGTTGTTGGGCCCCGCGAAGACGGCGTTCTTGGAGGCGATGTACACCAGGTCGCCGCCCAGCCGCTGCGCGATCATGACGCGGGCGGCCTCCCGGGAGACCAGGAAGGAGCCACGCGCCATGATGTCGTGCTGGAGGTCCCAGTCCTTCGCCGTGGTCTCCAGCAGCGGCTTGGAGATGGAGATGCCCGCGTTGTTGACGACCAGGTCCACCCCGCCGAAGGCCAGCACCGCGGCCTTGAACGCCTCGGTGATCTGCTCCTCGGAGGTGACGTCCATGGTGACGGCGACGGCCCGGTCCGGGCCGCCGAGCTCGTCGGCCACCGCCCGCGCGCCGTCGGCGGCGATGTCCGCGATGACGACGCACGCCCCTTCGGCCGCCAGCCGCCGCGCGATGGCCTTGCCGATGCCGCTGCCGGCACCCGTCACCAGCGCCACCCGCGAGGCCAGCGGCTTGGGCCGCGGCATGCGCCGGAGCTTGGCCTCCTCCAGGGCCCAGTACTCGATGCGGAACTTCTCCGCCTCCTCGATCGGGGCGTACGCGGAGACCGCCTCGGCGCCGCGCATGACGTTGATCGCGTTGACGTAGAACTCGCCGGCCACACGCGCCGTCTGCTTGTCCTTGCCGAAGCTGAACATGCCCACACCCGGCACGAGGACGATCGCCGGGTCCGCTCCGCGCATCGCTGGCGAGCCGGGGGTCGCGTGCCGCGCGTAGTAGGCCGAGTACTCCTCGCGGTAGGCGGCGTGCAGTTCCTCCAGGCGCGCCGTCGCCTCCTCCAGCGGGGCTCCGGGAGGCACGTCCAGGACCAGTGGCCTGACCTTCGTGCGGAGGAAGTGGTCGGGGCAGGACGTGCCGAGAGCCGCCAGGCGCGGGTGCTCGGCGCGGGAGAGGAAGTCGAGGACGGTGTCGGAGTCGGTGAAGTGGCCGACCTGCGGCCGGTCTCGCGACGCCACGGCCCGGACGTGGGGCGCGAGCGCCGCGGCCCGTTCCCGGCGCTCGGCCGGCGGCAGCGCCTCGTACCCCTCGATCACCGGACCGAAGGGCTCGGGCCGGCCCTTGTCGGCGAGGAACGCCTCCGCGGTGCGGATGATGTGCAGCGAGTTGCGCTCGCACTCCTCGGACGTCCCGCCCCAGGCGGTGATGCCGTGACCGCCCAGGACGCAGCCGATGGCCCGGGGGTTGGCCGCCTTGACGGCGGCGATGTCGAGGCCGAGCTGGAAGCCGGGGCGGCGCCAGGGCACCCACACCACCGTGTCGCCGAAGCACTCGGCGGTCAGCTTCTCACCGTCGGCCGCGCAGGCGAGGGCGATGCCCGAGTCGGGGTGGAGGTGGTCGACGTGCGGAGCGTCCACCAGGCCGTGCATCGCGGTGTCGATGGAGGGGGCGGCACCGCCCTTGCCGTGCAGGCAGTAGTCGAACGCGGCGACCATCTCGTCCTCGCGCTCCACACCCGGATACACGTCCTTCAGCGCCCGCAGGCGGTCCACACGCAGGACGGCGAGCCCGGACTCGGTGAGCGTGCCGAGGTCGCCGCCCGAGCCCTTGACCCACATCAGCTCGACGTCGCCACCGGTCACGGGGTCCGTGGCGGTCCCCTTCGCGGAGGCGTTGCCGCCGGCGTAGTTGGTGTTGCGGGGGTCCGCGCCCAGGCGGTGCGAGCGCGCCAGGAGCGCCGCGGGCGCGGGATGGAGTGCGGAAGACATGTGGTCCGTCCTTCGAGCGGTGGGGAGGGTAGGGGTGGGGAAGGAGGGTGCGGAGGCGGGAACGCGGGGGAGGGAGCGCGGGGGAGGGGCGCCCGCCCGTGACGAGCGCGCCGCTCAGGCGCCCCAGCCGGCCTGTTCGCCGCCGACGCGTTCCTCGGCGGTCTTCCGCGCCCAGCCCGAGCGGTGGTAGGCGGCGACGGGGTCCGGGTCGAGCCCCGACTCCTCCCGCAGCTCGGCCAGCAGCGGGCGTACGTCCGTGTTGTAGGCGTCCATCAGCACCGCGTTCGCCCCCAGTACGTCGCCGGCCCGCTGAGCCGTGGTCAGCGCCTCGCGGTCCACCAGGAGCGCCTTGGCCGTGGCCTCCTGGACGTTCATCACCGAGCGGATGATGGCGGGGATCTTCGCCTCGATGTTGTGGCACTGGTCGAGCATGAAGGCGACGTCGGACGGGAGGGCCCCGCCCCGGACCACCTCGTACATGATCCGGAACAGCTGGAAGGGGTCCGCAGCGCCCACCATGAGGTCGTCGTCGGCGTAGAAACGGGAGTTGAAGTCGAAGCCGCCGAGCCTCCCCTCGCGCAACAGCGTCGCGACGATGAACTCGATGTTCGTGCCCGGAGCGTGGTGCCCGGTGTCCACCACGACCTGGGCCCGGGGGCCGAGCTTCAGGCAGTGGGCGTAGGCGGTGCCCCAGTCGGGGACGTCGGTGGTGTAGAACGCGGGCTCGAAGAACTTGTACTCCAGCAGCATCCGTCGACCGTCGCCCAGCCGGTCGTACACCTCCCGCAGCGCGTCGGACAGCCGGTCCTGACGCTCGCGGACATCGTCCTGCCCGGGGTAGTTGGTGCCGTCCGCGAACCACAGCTTCAGGTCCCGGGAGCCGGTCGCCTCCATGATGTCCACGCACGCCAGCAGGTGGTCCACGGCCTTGCGACGGACCCTGGCGTCCGGGTGGCACACGCTGCCGAGCCGGTAGTCGTCGTCCTGGAAGGTGTTGGAGTTGATCGTGCCCAGGCGCAGGCCCCGCTCCTCGGCGTAGGCGGCCAGTGCGGCGTAGTCGTCGACGCGGTCCCACGGGATGTGCAACGCGACCGTCGGGGCGGCCCCGGTGTACTCGTGCACCTTCGCCGCGTCGTCGAGTTTCTCCCACGGGGTGCGGGGCACTCCCGGCCGGGCGAACACCTTGAAGCGTGTGCCGGAGTTGCCGTAGGCCCAGGAGGGCGTCTCGACGGCCTGGGCCTTGAGGGCTGCCTTCACGGCCGCCTGCATGTCAGTCATGGTCACCTCGGAGGACCGGGCCGTGGGCGGGTGAGCGCGACAGCGGCAGCGGTGTGAATCGTTTCATTGAAGGGTAGGTTTACGGATGTTCCGTGGTCAAGGCGTCAGCGCCCTGTTCCTGAATGCATTCAATCGTTGCGCGGAGGCTCGCGGAGGCTCACGGAGACCCGTCCGGTCCGCGGTCCGTGGGGGCAGGGCGGGGAACCTCCGGGGGCCTGGGGGCCGCCGCCCCCGTCGAGCGGTTCGCCCACCAGGGACGCGATCCCGCGGGGTGTGGAGACGGAGTCCTCGCCCGGCCGGCCGTCGCCGGTCCCACAGGCACTGGCGCCGCGGCCCCGGGGGCGCGGCCGCTCACCGGCCGCTCACCGCCGCTTCCGGTCACGGCGCCGGCCGGCGGGCAGGGGCCCGGGATCGGCGCCCGGGGCGACGGTGTCGGAGACGGTGCCGATGCCCTCGACGGAGAGGGTGACGGCGTCACCGGGCTCCAGCGGCGGCGGGTTCCGCTCGCCGCCGAGTCCCGTGGTCTTCGGGGATTCCGCTTCGACGGGAGGGCTTCTGTTGAATCGGTAATCCAGATGCGTGGAATGGGCCCGCTCCGGGTTCGGCGAGGTGACGGCTCCGCGGAGCGGTGGGCGGCAGGACGACTGGGTGGCGCGGCCGAGAATGCGCTGGGCGCGGGGCCGTACCTGCTTTTCGGCTTCGGCGATCTGCCGCTGGCTGTATATGCGGCGGCTGTTCGTCGTGCCGTGGATGAGCGTGCCGGAGAGACGGAAGCCGAGGTGGCGTTCGTACCACCGGCGCGTGCGGTTCAGGTGCGGGGGAGTTGAGGACGGCGTGGCTCAGCTTGACCGGGACCGCCTCCTTCTCCTCGATCCTGTGGTGCCGACGGACCCCGGCATCCGCGGAGACCTCGACGGTGCGGCCGGCCGGGATATGCACCGCGTGTCGCATACCGCGTGTGGTGCGCGGCAGCGACGTGCCGCGCACCGCTGAGCGTGACAGCCGGGGCACCCGGGGGGACCTGCCCTTGACCACGGTCCGTCCACCGTCCTGGGGACCGCCACCGGAGCGGCCCGGCCTGTGACGCCCCTTCCGAGGGGAACGTCACGCGTCCCCCGCCCGCCGCCACGCCGCGCGAGGTGGTCCTCGCCATGTGTCCGGGCGCCGACTCGGCTTCCGCCGGCGTCCGGCGCCATCACGCCCTCCCGGCTGCCGTTCCGTACGGTTCCCCGCTGGAGGGCGGCACCGTGGGCTACAGCGCTTGCGGCGGTGAGACGGTGAGATGGTGAGGGGTGGTCAGCGGGAGAAGGCCAGGAGCACCGACAGCGTGGTCACCGCCACCAACCAGGTGATCATGACCGCCAGCACGGCGGGGGCCGTGTCACCGGTGAACGTCCCGGCCGCCCCCTGCCGCGCGGCGGACAGTCGGTCGTCCGCCTCGCCCGCCTGGTCGCTCCGATCACCACAGGACAGCAGGCTGGTGCAGTACGAGCACGCGGGTTCGTCGGCATCGAGCCAGTAGGCCTCGTCCAGTACCGCGTAGTGAGGAGTCCACATGCGTGGTTCAACCCCGTGACCGGGCCTTGAGCAATGCGATGTCGCCACCTCGACACCCAATCGCTACCTTGCCCATACCCCCGGCATAACCAGGTCGCGGGGACGGGGACACGGGCCCTCGGGCGTCGCGGCCCCATGCGCCGCAGCGGTGCCGAGGACGGCTGCCGGGCTCAGCCGCCGCACTCCACACGGACCGGGTGCGAAGGTAACGGGCCGACAGGCGACAGCCGACAGCCGGCAGCGGACGGCCGACCGCCGGAAGCAGCGGCAGCCGCGTCCTGGGCAGGTGTACGGGCCTCCGCCGCCCCTACCGTCCGCCACGTCCGCGT
Organism: Streptomyces gobitricini; assembly: GCF_039532985.1. Classification (NCBI taxonomy): domain Bacteria; kingdom Bacillati; phylum Actinomycetota; class Actinomycetes; order Kitasatosporales; family Streptomycetaceae; genus Streptomyces; species Streptomyces gobitricini. The sequence continues at coordinate 24,705 of NZ_BAAASR010000007.1, forward strand.
TCCTGGGGCGCTTCGGAGGCAGTCGGCGCGCTTGAAGGGCCGGTCGCAGCGGCGCCGGGCGGCGACGCATGGGCCGCTGTCGCGTTCGGAGCGGTCCGGTGGTCGTGCGTGGTGCGGGTGTTCGACGCGAGGGCGTCGAAGAGGCGACGGCGTCGGCGCAGTTCGATGACGTCGACCGTCCGCAGCCTGCTGGTCGGTGACGGCAAGAAGACGGAGAGCACCGTACAGGTCGATCCGCAGGCAAGCAGAAGCCAGAGTGTCGCGTGCACAACGAGGTCCTTCCCACGCTGGAAAATGTGACAACCAGGCAGGTCACGGCCGGCCCGGTCGACGGGCGAGGTGACAGCGGTCGACCACATAACGCCATGGCATATGCCTGGTAATGGCGGGACCGGACGGCTTGGGCTGGATGGGTGGCGCGGACGCGACCGGGCCCCAAGCACGCGCCTTCGGCGCGTCGATGGGGGAGGGGGCCGGGCAGGCACGACGCCGACGCGCAGCGGAGCCCACCACACCGAAGAACCCGAAGCGGACAGCCCAGAACCCGCCGGGTGACGTCGGCTCGCCGGCCGGGTGCGCTGCCCGCCGGGCGACGGGCGTGCCGACCGCCGACCGGACCGCTGCTCCTGGCGAGCCGTACCCGGCTGCCCGCCCGCGCCGTCGCGGGCCGGCGTACGGGGAACATCCCGATCGGTTGCGTCGTTGACCTCAAGCCCACTGCTGCCGACCGCGAACCGAGGAGTGCGTTGTCCAAGACCTCGTCCACCACCGCCGCCGTGACGCCCCTCCCGCCGCTGGCCGCGCAGGCGGAGCACCTGATCGCTCTCGGGGTGCACGAGTCGGCGGGGATACCCGCCGACGAATTGCGCAGGTTCGCCAAGGAAGCGGGCGGCGATGACGGTGACGCCCTGCTGGCCGTCCACCCGGACCGCGCGCCGGCCTCCGTCCTCGCACCCCTCCTCCGTCATGACGGCAAGCCCGGCTTCGTCGTCACCGACATGCCCGACGTCGACGGCTTCGTCCCCTGCACCGTCGAGCTCTCCGATGCCCCGCTCTACGTCGTCACCGGCCTCGACCGCGGCGACCACATGGCCAACTGGAGCCCGGAGGAGGCGCTGCCCGCCCTCACCGAGCAGAATCGCACCCCGCTGCTGCTCACCGAAGGCATCCACTGGGTGCTCCAGCAGCCGGCGGTACTCGAGCGCAACCGCTGCTTCATGACGATCGGCTCCCGGCTGCGCAAGGCAAACGGCGCACTCGACGCCCGCACTCCGGCGATCTGGATCAGCAACGGCACGGGACGGGACGGCCGCGAACGACGCAACGCCCCGAAGGTCGGTTGGTGCTGGTGGGGTAACCGCCACACCTGGCTGGGGTTCGCCTCCGCCGGGGGCCGCGGGTAGGGCTCCCCGGCGGAGGGCGTCCGTCCTCGGGGCGGGGCGGGGCGGGGCGGGGCGGGGCGGGGCGGGGCGGGGGGGGCGGTCCGGCGCCCCGCCCCACGTGTCGGCGAGCCCTGCCGCCGCGGCCGCCCTCCCCGTGGCGCGGTCCCGGAACCCTGCCACGGTCGCAACGGAGCGGCCGGTGGGGTGGGGCCGGCCGGAGCCGGTGGATTCACGAGGGCGGGCGTTCCTCGTGTGGGGGTACGAACGGTGAGTAGGGGCCGGGGGCGGGGGCGGGGGCGGAGGAGCGTCCAGCACGGTGGCGGGGCAGTGCCTTACGGGGCGGTTTGGTGAGAGTGATGGAGCGGGCCAGCTGCTGGAAGCACGTCAGTGACGCCGCGGTGGGCAAGGTGGCCGCCGCTACGCCGGCGTAAGTCCGGTCGGCCTGTGCCGCGCAGAGCAGTATCGCCATGAACGAGAAGAACAGAATGACGAGCCAGGAGTGCGTGGCGCGGCGCCGCTGGAAGGCGGCACGCAGGACGGACAGGGACGCCGCGACCCAAGGTCCGTAGACGAGAAGCGGCCACCATGCCACCGTGCTGTCAGGGGCCCTGTTCTCGGCGATACGCAGCAGAGGGTCGTACGCGATCACACCGCTGAAAACGCTGACACCGCAGGCGAGCCCCGCCCCGAGCGAGGTCACGACAGAGCCTGCCACCCGCGCCCAGGGCAGCGCGGTGTGACGAGCCTTGCGGTGACCGTTCCGAGCGGGACGCGCAGGTGGCGGGCCGGCTGTGACGTCGGCGAGTCCTTCGGCGCGCGGGGAGCGGTGTGCGCGGTTATCGCTGTCCGGCGACGGAACGGGTGAGGGCGCCGGACCGGCCCGCATGGCCTCCTGGAGGAGGAAACCAAGCTCTTCGGCCGGGTCCCACCCGGCCACCGGCGACCCGTCCGGGGCGTCCGGCGAATGGGAAGCGCCCTGTGGCACCGACCGCACCGCGGACCGGTCCCAAGGCCGGTCCTCCGCCTGGTGATGGAAGCCACGAGCCGGGCCCGGCGCTTGTCCGGCCCGCCGTTCACGCATGACCGCGGTCCGTTCGCCCCGGGGTCAGTATCGGAAGGCCGGCCTCCCGCCAAGCGCTGAGGAACTCTCGCTCCAGGTGAGCCATGGCGGCCACGAACTCCTCCAGAGCCGGCGCCGAGCACGTCAGGGCGACCGCCCCGCCGGTCCCCCGGAGACTCCCGTTGGTCCCCCCGGAAGGCGAGGAACCCGGCACGAAGAGAAAGTGCCCCATGGCGACGGAATCATCTGCCCATGAAGGGACATTGTCCGGCTTGCGGGTGATGTGGTCCGGAGGACGCTTGGCTGTCATATCCGGGCTAACGGATATCCGAATCCCCCGGATGTGAGGCATCCGGGTGGCCGTGACCCTCCATCCGGGGGACCCTTGGGCGTTTTATCGGTTCTGCACGTCCCTCCGTGTGCAACCGGAAAACGCGCTCTGCGCGACAACCCCCGGCAAATGCGACAGGGTTTGTCGACTCATGGACTTGTTCACTTCAGAGGTGGCCCGTGACGATCACCGGGCCTCGGTTCGGTGCTCTCTCCGGCGGAGGTAAGTGGACCACCCTTGTCGACGGCCACCCTTGGTGAGCGAGTCGGCGCTCCGCTCATCGCCGCGCCGCTGGCCGGCTCGCGCACCGTCCGCTGCCCCCGTCCGCCCGGCGGAGCCTCCTGCCGGCTTGCCGCCGCGGCTCCGGGCCGGGGTCGGCCCCGCGGTGCCCGCTCCATGCCCCGGCGCGGCCCCGTGGTGACACTGGGAACGACCCGTCGCCCTGCCACTCCCTCGCTCGATGGAGACGGAGACCCGTTTAGGCGCACCACCGGTGATGGCCGGGTCACCGGCGTCTCGGCGGCATCAGGAAGCATGTCAGGAGCGATCCTGAAATCCTCCCCGCCCCCGAATCCTGAGATCTTGAATTCGCCACAGGTGAATGGAAAGGGGGGGCCGTGCGAATGGCGTGAAAAAGGACTCCGGGCCGACTCGTCCTCCGTCACCAGGACGAAGGCCGGGGCTCTCGCGCGGCGGGCCCGGCGAGGATCTCGTCGCCCCAGGGGCCCTGCGCCGAGTCATTCCGTATCCATGCCGTCGGCAGCGCCACTGAGCCCGAGGGCATTCCCCGATGCCGAACGGCCGGGCGGCCTCGGGGAGTGTGGCTCCGGCGAACGGGGGCGAGGTGCGGCACGAACTGCGTGAGAGTGGGGGGCATGGGTGTGGGGAGCCTGGGTAGGCGCGGCTCATCGGCTTGTCGGGGGACGACGGCGGAGGTCGAGAAATGTGGGAGGGAAGCATGACGGTGATGTCGACGACTCAGCACGTGAAAGCCCCTGGGAGCCGTACCGCGGCCCTGCCGGAGATCCCGAACCCGCGGCGGGTGGCCCCCAAGGACGCCCGGGCGCTGTCGAAGGCGTTCTTCGATCGGCTCGCCGTGCTGGAGGAGGGCACTGCCGAGTACCAGGACGTCCGCAACACGCTGATCGAGATGAACATGTCCCTCGTCCGGTACGCGGCCGGCCGGTTCCGGAGCCGCGGCGCGGACGAGATGGAGGACATCGTCCAGGTCGGCATGATCGGCCTGATCAAGGCGATCGACCGTTTCGAGCTGACGCGCGAGGTGGAGTTCACCACCTTCGCCGTGCCGTACATCGTCGGCGAGATCAAGCGGTTCTTCCGTGACACCTCCTGGGCCGTGCACGTGCCCCGGCGCCTTCAGGAAGCGCGCGTCGAGCTGGCCCGCGCCACCGAGGAACTGCGGACCCGGCTGGGACGCACGCCCACGGTCAAGGAGCTGGCGACCCTGATGAACCTCACGGAGGAAGAGGTCGTCGAAGCCCGCCTGGCTTCCAACGGCTACAACTCCAGCTCGCTGGACGCCGCCATCAACAGCGACAGCGACGACGGAGAAGCCGCCCTCGCGAACTTCATCGGCGCCGAGGACCCCGCCATGGAACTCGTGGAGGACTTCCACGCCCTGGCCCCGTTGCTCGCCGAGCTGGACGACCGTGACCGGCAGATCATCCACATGCGGTTCGTCGAGGAGCTCACCCAGTCCCAGATCGGCGAGCGTCTCGGTTGCTCGCAGATGCATGTGTCCCGGCTCCTGTCCCGCACGCTGAAGCGGCTGCGCGAAGGAATGCTCACCACCCGCTGAACCGTTCCGCGCCGACGAGGGCATAGCGCCCGGCAGTGCGGCGTGACGAGGGTGGCGGTGTCGTCGACGTCCGGCCTTGGAGAGCGTGTTGTTCTCTCCAAGGCCGTCGCGCGTCGTCGGCTGGCGCGCCCGCCGACGACAGCCGGGGCGGACAGCGGTCAGGGGCGCGATGGCGCCGGGAGTCCGGCGGAGACGGACGCTTGACCTCAAGCGGACTTGAGGGTCCACGGTTGAGCCATGACCACACATGACGACGGAATTCTCCTCTTCCGCAACACCATGCGCATCACCGACGGCCACCTGGAAGGCTTCCGCGGTGCCATCGCGCGGGCGGTGGAGTTCGCGCGACAGCACGGGCCGCAGCTGATGGTGCAGACCTTCATCGACGAGGAGCGGATGCTCGCGCACAGCTTCCAGCTGTTTCGGGACTCCGACGCGGTACGCGCGCACTGGAGGCTCGCCGACCCGCACATCCAGGAAGTGATGGAGCACTGCGCGGTGGAGCGCTTCGAGGTGTTCGGCGAGCCGGACGCCGAAGTGGCGGCAGCCGTGCGCTCGGCGGTCGGCGAGCAGTGCTCGCTCACGATCTCCCCCCGTGCCGCCGGCTTCGTCCGCTTCGCCACGGGAACCGCGGCGTAGCCACCTCGGTCCGCCGGCGGCACCGCCCACCTTCCAGGGCGCGCGTCAGCCGCCCCTGGCCGTCACGCCCCTCCGGCCCGTTCCGCCCGTTCCGCCCGTTCCGCCCGTTCCGCCCGTTCGCTCGTTCCGCGTGGTGGCGCTCCCGGGCCGCGGGGGCCCGCCGCCGTCCCCCGACGCTGCCGAGCAGACCGAGCAGGAACGCCACGGGCAGCGATACCAGGACGACCGTCTGGAGGGGGAACCAGTCGAAGTGCCGGTCCGGGAAGAGCGCCGCGGCCGAGCCGGAGAACACCGGGCTGGAGAGCTGGAGCCCGACGGCGCACCCCAGGCCGCCGTACAGGGACCACAGCAGCCCGGTGCGGTTGAAGCCCCGCCAGAACAGCGAGTACACCAGCGCCGGCAGCAGGCTGGAGGCCGCCACCGCCAGCGAGAGGACCGACAGGAACTGCACGTTCCACCCCTGTACCGCGACCGCCAGGGCGATGCTCAGCGCCCCCACCCCGGCGGACGACCAGCGGGCGGCGGCCACCTCGCGACCTTCCGTGGTGCGCCCCTGGCGCAGCGCCTGCGTGTACAGGTCGTGCGCGATGGCCCCGGCAGCCGCGAGGGTGACGCTCGCGACCACGGCCAGGGTGGTGAGGAAGACCGCGGAGGAGACCAGCGCGACGAGCAGCGCGCCGCTCGTGCCGGTGGCCGAGCCGCCGGCGAGTACCGCCGTGAGCAGCAACAGCGCACTGTTGCCGCCGGGATCGGCCTCCACGATGGCAGGCGCGCCGACCAGCGCGGCGGCCCCGAGCCCCATCAGGACCGCGGCGACGCAGAAGGCGCCGACGATGCCGATGGTGTGGCGCACGGTGCGGCGCGCGGCCGCCGCGTCGCGGGCCGCGCCGAGCTGCATCGTCACGTGGGGCAGGCAGGCCACCCCCAGCACGATGGTGACCATCAGACCGATGAGGTCCAGCGTGCCCTGCGGACCGGAGCCGGTGGCGAACCGCAGGCCGGGGCGCAGGTAGGCGTCGGGTCGGCCGCTGCCCTGAGCGGCGGCGCCGATCAGGGAGTCGGTGTCCCAGCCGAAGCGGTGCAGGAGCACGGCCGTCAAGGCCGCCGCGGCGCCCAGCAGCACCACCGTCTTGATCACCTGGATGACGATGGTGCCCCGCATACCGCCGAAGACGGTGGCGCAGACGACGAGCGCACCGATCATGACGATGGCCGTCTGTTCGACGCCGGGGCCGGACAGGCCCAGCAGGGCCGTGGTGGTCACCCCGGCACCCGAGAGCTGGACGACCAGGTAGGGGACGCAGATGCTCAGGGTGACGACGGCGACCGCGATCCGGACCGCGGGCCCGGGGGCGCGCAGGGCGAGCGTGTCGCCCAGGGTGTAGCCGGCGCGCCGGCGCAGGGGAGCGGCCAGCAGGAGGAGCACTCCGAGGGACAGCACGGTGCACAGGGCGATGAGCAGGCCGTCGTAGCCGTAGACCGCGACGCTTCCGGTGGTGCCCAGCACCGTGGCCGCGGACAGGTAGACGCCCGCGAGGACGAGCGCCCCGCGCAAAGGCCGCAGTGTGCGGCCCGCCGTGTAGAAGTCGTCGACACGGTCCCGCTCGGTTCCGCTGAGGACACAGATGAACAGGATGGGGACGATGAAGGCCAGGAAGCTGATGAGAACCAGCTCGCGCGCGTCCCGGTCGAGGGCGCCGGACGCGGCGAGGAGGAGCTCCGTGTCCGGACGCGTGGGTGAGTTCATCGGTCGTACCGCACCGCCGTCCACACCAGCAGGAGGACCTGGAGGAACAGCACCGGCACGCCGGCGGGGGTCTCGCCCGAGACACGAGTGGCCAGGACGCCGGGGGCGGCGCAGGCGAGGACCAGGTGGACGGTGAACGCGGCCGCGTTGACGACGGCGAAGACCGTGCCGGGGCGGTGGCGCCGCTCTTGGGCGGGCGGGTGGGCATGCGGGTACGGGTCGGCCATGGCGTCTCCTGGCGGGGGAGGGGCTGCGAGCGGGGCGGCTCCGGGGCGGACCGCCCTTCGGTGCGGCCCCCAGAGCAGCCGACGTGGCCCCGCCCGTCCAGATGTCCGGCCGACGGCGTTGCACGGTCACAACGCCGGGCGGTTCCCGCTGTGCTGACTCCCAAGCAGGTCGGCGGCCGGCCCGAGGAGCCGGTGGGGCGTCGGGCGCGAGCGTCGGGCGCGACAGGCCGCGGCGGGCGGGGGGCGGGTCAGCGACGGCGTCCCCCGCCCAGCGCGTCCGGCGGCGGAAGCCCCGGCCCGGCCGGGTGCTCGGGCCGGGGACCACGTGGACGGCCGGGCCGGTCTCGCCCGCCGCCCGGCCGTTCGCGCCCCCGCTGGTACTCCGGTGTACCCGCCGGGGTGAGGCCGAGCCGAAGACGCCGGCCGGGGCGGGGGCGGCCGGTGCCGCTCCATCGCCGCGACCGCCTCCGCCATGTCCCCCGCCCGGCCTCCCGTCACGCGCTTGCCCGGAAGGCCTTCCATGGCCGGGCCGGGCGGCTCCACCAGTGCGGGAGGTCATGGAAGACGGCAAGGGGTGCGCGGCGCGAAGCCGTTGGCTCAGGTATCGAGCGGGTGCCCGGTCGTCGCATCCACGTGGTCCGGGATCTCTTCGTGGCGATCGCCCACGGTCGGTGTCCCGGCGGGCTCGAACATGAGGATCGCGGAGCCGGCCGGAGCGTACGGCTTGTGCTCCGTGCCCCGGGGGACGGTGAAGACCGCCCCCTGTGGGAGCCGGACCGTGCGCTCCCCGCCGGACTCCCGCAAGGAGATGTGCAGTTCTCCGTCGAGCACCAGGAAGAACTCGTCGGTGTCGTCGTGGACGTGCCAGACATGTTCGCCCTCGACCCTGGCGACGCGGACGTCGTAGTCGTTGACGCGCGTGACGATACGGGGGCTCCACAGGCCGTCGCAGGAGGCCAGAGCCTTGCTGAGGGGGATGGGTTCGTTGCTCATGGGCTCATCCTGGGCCGTTTCGCACGGCCGGTGTGAGTGCTAGGAATTGCACATGGCGAAAGAATCATCGCACGCGACGTGCGCGGCCCACACGGAACACGCGCGTCACCCGGCGGGCGCGGTGGGCGCGCACCGGGTCGTCGTGATCGTGGACGAGAACTCCAACCCCTTCGAACTCGGCTGCGCGACCGAGGTCTTCGGCCTGCGCCGACCCGAGATCGGCCGTGATCTCTACGACTTCAGGCTCTGCTCCCCCGAGCCCCGCACCCTGATGCGCGACGGATTCTTCACGCTCACGGGAGTCGCCGGCCTGGAAGCGGCCGATGCGGCGGACACCCTGATCGTCCCCAACCGCCCGGACATCGAGGCGCCCCGCTCTCTCGCCGTGCTCGATGCCGTCCGGCGGGCGCACGCCCGCGGTGCGCGCCTGGTCGGCTTCTGCAGCGGCGCCTTCACCCTGGCCGAGGCCGGAGTCCTCGACGGACGCAGGGCCACCGCACACTGGCAGTGGGCGGATTCCTTCCGGGCCCGCTTCCCCTCCGTCACGCTCGAATCAGATGTGCTGTTCGTCGATGACGGTGACATCCTCACCGCCGCCGGGAGCGCGGCTGCGCTCGATCTCGGATTGCATGTGGTCCGCCGCGACTACGGCGCGGAGGTCGCCAACTCCGTGAGCCGGCGCTTGGTCTTCGCGGCACACCGGGACGGTGGGCAGCGGCAGTTTGTGGAGCGCCCCATGCCCGACCCGCCGGACGAGTCTCTGGCGTCCGTCCTGGCCTGGGCCGAGGAACGGCTGGACTCACCGCTGACTGTGTCCGACCTCGCGGCGCGTGCGGTGGTCAGCCCGGCGACGCTGCATCGCCGCTTCCGGGCACAACTGGGCACGACGCCGTTGGCGTGGCTCACGGGGCGGCGTCTAGCCCTGGCGTGCCGGTTGATAGAGCGCGGTGAGCCCCGTTTCGAGGTGGTCGCGCGGCGCAGTGGGCTTGGCACCGCCGCCAATTTGCGCGCGTTGATGCGCCGCGAGACCGGCATCACCCCGTCGGCGTACAAGCGCCGGTTCGGGCCGGAAGTGAACTGACCGCGGACATCCCTTCCGGTGAACCACGGGAAGTGTTTCGCCTGCGGCCACCCGCGAGCGCGCTGCGGGTGATCAGCGCCTGATCCGGCCCCGGAATCATGATCAGTACCAGCGAGGCGGCCGCGAAGGTCAGCACGGCCGGTCTGCTCACGATGGTGGGCGGCGTCCTCGGCCTGGTCGTCCACGTCGCGGCCGCCGTACTCGGCATCTCGGCCGTGCTGCTCGCCTCGTCGACGGCGTTCACCGTGCTGAAGGTCGTCGGAGCGGTGTACCTGGTGTGGATGGGCGTCGCGACACCGCGCGGCGCCCGCCGGACGCTGCGCGAACGCCCCGAGGGGGAAGGTTCGCATCCGGACGCTGCCGTCGGCAGGTACGTCCGGTACGGCTTCCTCTCCAACGCCCTCAATCCGAAGGTCGCGCTGTTCTTCGTGACGTTCCTGCCGCAGTTCCTGCCCACGGCGGGCAACGTACTGCCGCGGGCGATGGCGCTGTCGGTGGTCTTCGCCGCGTTGTACCTGTCCTGGTTCGGTCTGTACGTCGTCACGGTGGACCGGCTCGGGAAGGCGCTGCGCCGGCCCGGGTGCGGGCCCGCATCGAACAGGTCACCGGCGTGCTGCTGATCGGCTTCGCGGTACGGCTGGCCCTCCAGCCCTCCTGAACGGGCCCGCCCGGCCCGGTCCTCCACCGGCCGCAGGCGCCCGGGATGACCCTCCGCACCACGCCCGCGGTCCGGCCGCGCCTTCGACGGCCGTCCACCGCCATCGCCCCGCCCGCCGCCCCGGCCACGTACCCGACGCCGCCCCCCGTCCCGGCACCGTCCCTCAACCCGTAGGCTCCCGTGCGGCGTTCCCGGTGGCACGGGGCGCCGCCGGAGTGCCCGCTCCACGCCTCCCGCCCACGGCCGCGACCCACCGGCCCCCGCTCCGGCGACCGAACCGGTCGGGCGCCCCGCCCCGCGCGGCGCCCGCCGCCTCGCCCCAAGCCCCCAACACCCCTGGCCACCCCGCTCTCCTCCCGTCCGCGCGAGACGGACCGGGAGGAGCGAAAGTGCGGCCGGGGCACGTGCCACAGCGGTGGAAACCCGATGGCGGCGGTGTCAGTGGGGCCGCTTATGCTGCACCGGACTCATAGGCGGGACCAGGGAGGACGCGGCGATGTTCGGCAAGCTGTTCGGCAGGGATGCCCAGAGACCGGCGGCGGATCCGCACGCCCTTCCCGTCCCGCGCAGGCGGAAGAACGGCGTGTACACGTTGCGCGCGCTCGGGGACACGCGGGTGCTCGCGCTGGTGGAGGCGGTCGACGCGGGTGACTGGGAGGCGGCGAGGACGGCGCTGGCCCCCTTCGACCTCGGCCGCGACCACCTGGTCCTGGACGAGCTCGCCGACGTGGACGGCGTGCAGGACTGGATCGGCCGGGTCATCGAGGAGGACAAGGAGAACCGGGCGACGGCCCTGCTGATATCCGGGACGCGCCACGTCATGTGGGGCTGGGAGGCGCGCACCGCCGCGCGTGCCGTCGACGTCACGCAGGAGCAGTGGCGGGTCTTCCACGAGCGGCTCCACATCGCCGAGGAGCACCTGCTCGAGGCCGCCGAGCTGCGGCCGGAATGGGTCACGCCGTGGCGCCGCCTCCTCACCTCCGGCCGCGGCATGTCGCTGGGCCCCGCCGTCAACGAGACCCGGCTCGACGCCGCCCTGCGCCGCGACCCGCTGGACCTGGAGACCCACGTGGAGTGGGTGTCGCAGTCGCAGCCCCGCTGGGGCGGCGAGCCCGGCCAGGCCCTGGCGTTCGCCCGTGACGCGCTCGCCCGCGCCCCGCAGGGCCACCGGCTCGGCTGCGTGATCGCCATGGCCCACATCGAGGACTGGGTCGAGTCCGACCGTGGGGACTGCCTCGTGGACCCGGCGATCCAGGCCGAGTTGCGGGACGCGGCCGACCACACCATCCTCCACCCCGCCTACGTACGGCGCCCGGGCTGGCAGCACGACTTCAACATGTTCGCCATGGCGCTGTCGCTGGCGGGGGAGCGGCACACGGTCCGGCGGGTCTTCCAGGCGCTCGACGGGGCCTGCACCAGCTGGCCCTGGACCTACTTCGCGGACCCCGAGGGCGAGTTCGCCCGCCACCACCGCCGCGCCTGAGCGCACCGCGAACCCGCCCCCGGCACCACCCGCCACGTCCCTCTCACCCCGGACTGCACGATGACTCTCCCCGACCCCGCCGTGAAACCGGCCGGCGGCGACCGCACCTTCCAGGTGGATCTGCGCGGCCTCGTCGACCTCCTCTCCCACCACCTGTACTCCAGCCCCCGCGTCTACCTGCGAGAACTCCTGCAGAACGCGGTGGACGCGCTGACCGCCCGGCACGGCCTCGAACCGACCGCCCCCGCCGACACCTTCGGCATCCGCCTGTACGCCGACGGTTCGGTGGTACGCGTCGAGGACGACGGCGTCGGTCTCACCGAAGCCGACGTGCACACCTTCCTCGCCACGATCGGCCGCAGCAGCAAGCGTGCCGACCGGATCGCCGAACAACGCGGCGACTTCATCGGCCAGTTCGGCATCGGCCTGCTCTCCTGCTTCCTGGTCGCCGACGAGATCCACGTCCTGAGCCGCTCCGCCCGCACCCCCGGCGCACCCGTCGTGGAGTGGCGGGGACGCGGCGACGGCAGCTACACCGTCCGCACCCTGCCCGCGTCCGCCCGACCCCGCCCCGGCACCACCGTCACGCTGACGCCACGCGCCGACGCGGACGAGTGGACCCGTCCGGCGCGGGTGCACGTCCTGGCCCGGCACTTCGGCTCCCTGCTGCGCCACCCGGTGACCTTCGACGACGGCACGGGCGGCCCGGGTGCCCCCGTCAACCCCGAGCCCGCCCCCTGGGCGCGTACGTACCCCACACCCGGGGCCCGTTCCCGCGCGCTGGCCGCGTACGGCGAGGAGGTTTTCGGCTTCACCCCCCTGGACACCATCGAGCTGAACCTGCCGGCCGTGGGCCTGAAGGGCATCGCGTGCGTACTGCCCGAGGCGGTTCCGGCCGGGCGCCGCCACGGCCACCGCGTGCACGTCAAGGGCATGCTGCTGTCCGAGCAGGCCGAGGAGATCCTGCCCGAGTGGGCGTTCTTCGTCCGCTGCGTCGTCGACGCCGAGAGTCTGCGCCCGACGGCCTCCCGCGAGTCGCTGTACGAGGACGACACCCTCGCCGCAGTCCGCGACGCCCTCGCCGAGCGGCTGCGCGCGTGGATCGCCCGGGCCGCCGCCAGCGACCCGGACCTGCTCGCCCGCTTCCTCCAGGCCCACCACCTGGCCGTGAAGTCACTCGCGGTGCACGACGACGAGATCCTGCGGATGCTGCTGCCCTGGCTGCCGTTCGAGACCACCGACGGGCACAGCACCCTCGACGAGTTCGCGCGCACCCACCGCACGGTGCTCGTGACGTCGAGCGTCGAGGAGTTCCGGCAGGTCGCGGCGATCGCCTCGGCCGCCGGGCTCGGCGTCGTCAACGGCGGCTACACCTACGACCGCGAACTGGTCCACCGGCTGCCCGAGATCAGGCCGGAGAACAGCGTCGCCGACCTCGACCCGGCGACCCTCACCGCCCACCTCGACCCCGTCGACCGGGAGACGGAACTGGCCGCCGCGGCCTACCTCGCCCTCGCCCGCGACGCCCTCGCCGTCTTCGACTGCGACGTCGCGCTGCGCACCTTCCAGCCCGGCTCCGCCCCCGCCCTCCTCATCGACAGCCGCGAGGCCCGGCACGAGCGCACCCGCTCCCAGCTCGCCCGCGAGCAGGAGGGCGGTCTGTGGGGCGACATCCTCGGCGCCCTGCGCCAGGAGGCACCACGGGCCCAGCTGATCCTCAACCAGCTCAACCCGCTGGTCCGCACCGCCGTCGCCATCGACGAGCCCGAGCTGGCCCGCACCAGCGCCGAAGCCCTCTACGGCCAGGCCGCGCTGCTGTCCCGGCGCCCGCTGAGGCCCGCCGAATCAAGCCTCATCAACCGCTCGTTCCTCGACCTTCTCGCCCACGCCCTCCGCAAGGACAGCTGACGATGCCCACCGCACCCCACCCCCAGAGCACGGACGAGCTGTACCGGGCGCTCCAGGAGAACGACCGGCGCCCCTACGGCCGCACCCGCACCGTCGCCGCCGAGGAACTGGCCGCCGCCGCCGAGCAGTTCGAGGAGCCCGTCCCTCTCGTCCACGCGCTTTTCGAACTCCAGGAGGCCTATACCTACGGCTCCGAACCCCGTAAGTCTCCCGTCGTCTTCGCCCGCCTGCTCACCCTCTTCGACGAGCAGCCCGACGTCTTCGACGAGCGCCTTCGCCACATGCTGTTCTGGCGGTTCAAGTGGGTGTCCAACGCCCTGCGCGCGCTGCCCGAGATACCCCTGACCAGCCTGCGCCAGTGGCTCACCGAGATGCGCGACCGGTACGAGAGGGCCGGGTTCGGCCTCCAGCCCTACTACGGGCAGGCGTACCAGCTCGCCGCCCACCTCGGCGAGGACACGACCCTCGCCTACGAGCTGTGGGCGGCCCGCACCCGCACCCGGCTGAGCGACTGCGAGGCCTGCGAGATCTGCGAGCGAGCCCTGTACCACCTCGTGGCGGGTGACGACGAACGGGCGCTGCGCACCTGGGAGCCCGTACTGGCCGGGAAGGAGTCCTGCCAGGAGGAACCGGCCCGCTCCGTCTCGTACGCGCTGCTGCCCCTGCTGCGCACCGGCCGCACCGACCGTGCCCGCGAGCTGCACCTCGCCGGCTACCGCGCCTGTCGCCGCAACCCCTCGATGTCCGGGGAGGTCGGCCGGCACCTGGAGTTCTCCGCGCTGACCGGCAACGAGGCACGCGGCCTGGAACTGCTCGCCGAGAACCGGAACCTGTTCGACGAGGTGGACTCGCCGCTGGACCTGCTCGACTTCCTCACCGGCGTGGAGGTCCTCCTGCGGCGCGTCGAGTTCCTCGGCCACGGCGACCTGCCGGCCGCCGGATACGCGGGCCGCACCTGGACGGTGGCCGGCCTGCGCGCCGAGGTGCGGGGCCGTGCCGACGACCTCGCCGCCCGGTTCGACGCCCGCAACGGAACCACCGCCCACACCGACCGCCGCAGGGAGCGCCTCGACCGTGCCCCGCTCCTGGACGCGCTGGAACTGACCCTGCGCACCCGCGGCCTCGACGACGTCGCCCCGGCCACCCCGGTGGCCGCGCCGACCGCCCGCACGGCCACCGCGGTGCCCGAACCGCTGCCCGAACTCATCCTCCGGGCAAGGGAACTGGACGCCGAGGGGCACCCGGACGCGCAGGCCTGCTGGGCACGCCTGCGCACCCTCGTCGCCGCCCGCGACTACGTCCACCCCGACGACCCGGCCGTCGGCCCGCTCGTGCGGCTCCGTGCCGACCTGCTGGCCGACGAGGCGAGTCGGGCGGGAGACGACGAGTACGCCGTCGCCGCCGGCCTCTACGAGGAGGCCGCGGGGCTGTACGACGACGCCGGGGAGCCGGGTCACGCGGCGCTCGCCGGCGCCTGCGCCCTGCTCGCCGCCGCCGAGACCCCCGCGGAGGGCGCCGACGGACCCGAGACGAAGGCGGCCGCGCTCACCGCCGCCCACGCGGCCATGGTCCGACTGCACGAGGAGACGCCCGGCCTCGCCCCGTACCAGGAAGCCCGCCTGCTGCGCATGCGGGCGACCGCGCTCGGCCTGCGTCTCCAGACGTCGGGCAGCGAGGAGCACGTCGCGCCGGTCCTCGCCGAGGTGGACCTGCTCGACGCGTTCGCCACCCGGCACGACGTCGCCGGACAGATCTCCGGCGCCCTGCTGCTGCGGGCGAGCACCTACGCCATCTCCGGCGACCTGCCCGCCGCGGTCACCGAGGCCGACGCCCTCCTCGACCGGCTGAAGGCGCACGGCCCCGCCTGGCATCTGCCCCGCACGCTCGGGCTGCGCGGCCGGCTCCGGCTCGGCCTCCAGGACGCCCCGGCCGCGCACGCGGACCTGTCCGAGGCCCTGCGCCTGGCCGCCGACTGGCCGGCGGAGGCGGTCGACACCGTCCGCCTCCACGGTGATCTGGCCGAGGCCTGCATGCACCTCGGGCGCCCCGACGAGGCGCTGCGGCACCTGACGCGCTCGGCGGAACTGGACCTCCGCCGCGGCAACCGGACGGACGCGTTCTGCACCTACAGCAACGCGGCCCAGCTCAGCCTCGACCTCGGCCGGGTCGAGGACTGCATCGCCCTGCTCGACTCCCTCCTGGCCGAACCGGACGCCGTCGCGGGCGAGCTGGACGACCGGCTCGTCGCCCAACTGCGCCTGACCCGCGCCCGCGCACTGCACACGGGGGAGGACCTCAAGGCCGCCACGGCCGAGTTCGTCGCCCTCGCCTCCGAGTCGGCCGCCTGGGACGACGACCCGGGAAGCCACGCCATGATCGCGGCCGAGACGGCCGTACTCCTCGGGGAAGCCGGTGACTTCGGCCGGGCCCGCGAGGCCGCGGACCAGGCACTCGCCGCCCACGCCCGCGCCCCGCGCTACGAGCAGCTGAGCAACTGCGTGCGCGAACTCGCCCGCCTCCAGGCACAGCAGCAGGGCCCCGACGGCCTGCCCGGCGCCCTCGCCTACCTCGCCGACGCCGGCCGGATCGCCGACGAGGCCCGCGCCGCGGAGTACCGGGCACATGGCCGCTCCCTGGACACCGCGCTGGCCTACGAACACGGACGGGTGAACGCCTACGCCGGTGAGTACGAGGACGCCCTGGCCGCCCTGGAGAAAGCCCTCGCCCTGCTCGGCGAGCCCGGACCGGGGGAGGATCACGCGGGCGAGTGGGCCGAGTGCGTCCGTCTCGCGGGCGCCGTGGAGGGGATCTACCTGGAACGCCCCGCCCCCGCCCTGACCCGCCTCGACGCCGCGGTCTCCCGCCTGACCGCCCTGGGCCACACCGAGGAGGCCGAGCCGCTGGTCTCCCTGGCCGCCCGGCTGCGCGACGAGGAGTGACGAGGCGGGCCGCGGTGCCGGACTCTCCGGCACCGCGGAGGCGTACGCCGCGCCCCGGCCCTCCCCGGCTCCCTCCCAGCCGCCGGCGGGGCGCCCCCGCCACCCGGCCCCGTCCAGCCGCCGGCCGGGCGCCGCGAGCGCACCCGGGGACGGGGGCACGGCGGACGGCCGCACGAGACCGTGGCGCCCGCACGCCACGCCACGCCACGCCTCGCCGCCGAAGCCGGCCGGCCTCCGGCGCGTCCCGATTCAGACGGCGACCCTCGGTCGGCCGCCGTGGATGTGGTCCCGGACGGGGCCGGCCCCCACCCTGGTCGGCAGCCGGCGCGGACGACTCGCGTCCCTTGGGTGATTGGAGGATCACCCGACGAACTTCTCTGTGTCATCCGCCAGTACGGTGGCCCGGCAGGGCGGGGGAGACTGCCTGCTACGACAGCGACCCGGCGGTCCTCCGCATCCGGAGGGGCCCGGCGTGGCCACGTACAGGACGAAGCAGGAGGGGGCGCACATGAGCGTGCAGCAGTACGACCGGATCGGCGAGGCGTTCGAGGGGTTCAAGTCCTTGCCGCTGATGCGTTACGGGGAGGTGCCGAGCTTCCTGGACATGGTCGGGGACGTCAACGGCAAGTCGATCATCGATCTTGCGTGCGGAACCGGCTTCTACAGCAGGGAGTTCAAGCGGCGCGGAGCCGCGGACGTCTTCGGTGTCGACATCTCCGTCGAGATGATCGCCGCCGCGCGGGAGTTCGAGCAGCGAGACCCGATGGGTGTGCGCTACGAGGTCGGTGACGTGGCGGAGCTGCGGCCCCTCGACCGGCGTTTCGACATCGCGCTGGGGGCGCAGTGCCTCAACTACGCGGAGGACGTCGCGGCGATGGAGCGGATGTGCCGCAACATCCACCGCAGCCTGGTGCCGGGCGGTGAGTTCTTCGTGCTCGCCCAGAAGCCCGACTACCGGTTCGACTGTCAGTCCCTGGACAAGTACGGGTTCCTCTGCGAGCCGACCGGCGAGGAGACCGAGACGGGTCCGCGGGCGCGGGTCACTGCCCTTCTCGACCCGCAGCCGATCAGCATCGTCGTCTCGGCCCCGCGCCGCGAGGTCTACGAGGAGTGCCTGCGGGCGGCCGGGTTCGGTGAGGTGAAGTGGGTTCCGCTGCAGGTGTCCGACGCCGGTATCCGCGAGTTCGGCGAGGACTTCTGGGCGGACCTCCTCGCGCATCCGCCGCTGGAGATGATGCGCTGCCGCGCCTGACCGGCCGCCTGGCCGGGCCCTGAGTGCGGCTCCGCCCCGCCGCCGGTCCGCCGCTGCCCTGCCGGCGGCCTCCGCCCCTGCGGTCGGCGGGGCCTGCCCGCGCGCCGCCCCGCTTCTGCCCGGGGGGCGCTGCCGTGCCGGCGCCTCCCGCGGGTGGGGCGGGAGGCCGCCGTCCTCCTGGCCGCTGCCGGTCCCGGGGCCGTACCGCCGGCCGTCGTTGTCTCGGCCTCCGGTCACTTCCACCGGTCCGCCTGTGGTTTCCCGCCCCCCCCCGCGTCCCGCCGCCGCGTCCCGCGCAGGGGCGGCCGGGGCGGCGGGAGATCACCCCCGTCACGACCCCGGCCGGGCTGCCGGCTCGTCGTCGACGGGGATGCCCAGTCGCTGGGCCACGGTGGTAAGGGCCGTACCCAGGGGGAGCGCGACCCTGGGGAGGGCGTGCGGGTCGCCCCGGGTCGGGGCCTGGTTGACGATCAGGACCGGTTTTCCCGCCTGGGCTGCCTGGCGGACGAAACGGAGCCCGGACATCACCGTCAACGAGGAGCCCAGGACCAGCAGCGCGCCCGCCTCGCGGACCAGCCCGCGACAGTGCTCGATCCGCCGCGGTGGAACGGCTTCCCCGAAGAACACCACGTCCGGTTTGAGGATGCCGCCGCAGACCGTGCACGGCACCACACGGAAATCACCGACCTGCTCGTCGGTGAGGTCGGCGTCACCGTCCGGATTGACGCCGGCGGCCACCGGCTCGAAGCCCTGGTTGGCCTCCTCCAGCCGTCGGGCCAGTTCGCGGCGTGAACCCGAGGCGCCGCAGGAAAGGCAGACGACCCGCCCCAGGCTCCCGTGCAGTTCCACGACGCCCTCGCTGCCGGCGGCCTGGTGCAGCCCGTCGACGTTCTGCGTGATCACACCCGAGAGCAGCCCGTGACGCCCGAACGCGGCCACGGCCCGGTGCCCGGCGTTCGGCAGCGCACGGCCGAAGGTGCGCCAGCCGAGGTGGCTGCGCGCCCAGTACCGGCGCCGCGCCCGGGCGTCGGCTGTGAAGTCCTGGTAGGTCATGGGGGTGTGCCGGCTCAGGCTCCCGCCCACGCCCCGGTAGTCGGGGATGCCCGACTCCGTGGAGATACCCGCGCCGCTGAGCACCAGCACACCGCCGGCGCCGAGCGCGTCCGCGACCGGCCGCAGATCCGTGGTGGACGACGGCCAGTCGTCGGTAGGGGTCCAGCTCAAGGTGGGGCGCACGCGCATGCCGCCAGGGTACGGAACCGCGTCAGCGAGCCGAGGATCGGCCGGGACCAGGCGGTGGCCGGCGTCCTGGTTCCCGTCGCCGTCGCCGTCGCCGTTGCCGTCGTCGCGGATACTGGTGGGGTGACGGACATCGAACGGCAGATGGACCGGCGCCTGGAACGAGCCATCCTGGAGCTGCTGGAGCGCCGTGGCCCGGCCGCGACGATCTGTCCCTCCGACGCCGCGCGAGCGGTGTACGGAGGGGACGACGACGGCTGGCGCGCGCTCATGGAACCCGCCCGCCGCGCGGCCCGGCGGCTGGTCACGGCCGGAGAGGTGGAAATCACCCAGGGCGGCCGCCCCGTCGAGCCGGCGGAGGCCCGTGGTCCGATCCGGGTCCGCCGCGCCCGCTGACGCACCTCGGCAGGGTCCGCAGCGGTGGGACGACCGGGCCGGCGGGCGCGGTGGCCGCCGTGTAACCAGCGGCAGGAGCGCCGCCGGGGGCCCGCCGTAGCGGACGGCGACGGCGTCCACCACACCGTGGCACGCGCGGCACCGCCCGCCTGCGCGGCCTCGCCCCGGTCGGGTGACGAGGGATCCGACGATCCCCCCGGCCCGTCGTAGATCATTCACGGGAGGGCCCCGGCTGCCGGGCGTTGGCCTCACCCGTTCCACATGCTGCCGGGGGCGCGATGCCGGACACTCCTCTATAGAGGCCGACCTGTTTCACCTGGGCCGAAGTGAGGGTGTTCGGTGTGCTTGAGGTCCCGCTGTGGCTGTGGGGGGCGTTCGCCGCGACGGTGGTCGTGTCGCTGGCGGTGGACCTGCTGTCCCACCGGACCGCGCACGTCATCCGCTTCAAGGAGGCAGCCGCCTGGAGCGGCCTGTGGGTGAGCCTCGCTCTGGTCTTCGGCGCGGTCGTCTTCCTGGTCCTCGGGACCACCGCCGGCACGGAGTACACGACGGCCTGGCTGCTGGAGAAAAGCCTGTCGGTCGACAACCTGTTCGTTTTCGCCGTGATCTTCTCGTACTTCAAGGTGCCCCGCGCCTACCAGCACCGGGTGCTGTTCCTCGGCGTCATCGGCGCGCTCGTCTTCCGTGGGATCTTCCTCTCCCTGGGCGTGGCCGTGGTGAGCCGTTTCACCGCGGTGCTGTTCGGCTTCGCGGCCGTGCTCTTCTACAGCACCTACAAGCTCCTCAGGGACGAGGAGGAGAGCTTCGACCCGGGCAAGAGCTTCGCGGTGAGGATGCTCCGCAGGGTCATCCCGGTCCGGGACGAATACGCGGGGACGAAGTTCTTCGTCAGGGAAGCGGGCAGGAGGACGGCGACCCCGCTGCTCGCGGTGGTCGCCGCGATCGAAGCCGCCGACCTGATCTTCGCCGTTGACAGTGTCCCCGCCGTGCTCGCGGTCAGCGACGACGCGTTCATCGTCTATACGAGCAACGCGTTCGCCATCCTCGGCCTGCGGGCCCTCTATTTCATGCTCGCCGGCCTCCTGGACCGCTTCCACTATCTGAGCAAGGGCCTGGCGATCATTCTCGCCTTCATCGGCGTCAAGCTCATCCTCCAGGCTTCCCACAAGATGATCAGCCCTGCCGTGCCGGAAATCCCCTCACCGGTCAGCCTCGCGGTCATCGTCATCGTCCTGACGCTTTCCGTGGTGCTCAGTCTCAGGAGGCCGGCTCCGCCAGGCGCTCCGGAAGGGAGCGACGAACAGAAGGACACCTCGGCCGCCGGACTCGTCGAGGAGCCGGGCGGCCGTACGCCCACGCCGGGCGGCCTGCCCCCGCCGGCGATGGAGGACCCCAAGCCCCCCACCGGCTCACCGGGTCGCGACGGTGAAGTCAGCTCGGTGCCGGGCCGGCCGGGAGACAGCGCCCTTCCCGACCCGCCAGTAGGGGCATATCGTAAAAAAATGGTCAAGATGAAGCGTGAGTCCGAGACGTACGTATGTCCGACCTGCCAGGAGTCCGTGCCCGTCGCGCTGCACCGGCACAAGACCCTCGGGGTGTTCGTCCCCGTGCGGGGCCCGGGGGCGTGCCAGAACCGCGACTGTCCCGACTACCGGCTGGAACCCGACCGCAAACCACCTCGGTCCCGGTAGCGGGACCGGCAGCGCCCGGAACAGCCACTCGCCCGTACCGCTGGGGCGGCCCGCCCGCACCCGCGGCGGTCCTCCCGCGCAGCAGCAGCCGGCCGTATCGCCAGGGCGCCCAGGACGCTCGGCCGCGCCCACGGCCGCCTCTCCCACTCCGGACCCGGCTCTCACCACGCGCGGCACCCCCACGCTGCCTGCCCCTGCCCCTGCCCCTGCTCCTGCCGACCGGGCCCCGGCCGGGCACGGCCGCGGTCCGCGCCACCGGGCAGTGGCCGCGCGTCGGCCGCCGCACCGGGCGGACCCAGTTCGTGAACGCCTGTCTCCCCCGGCACTGCGCCTCACGAGGGCGCGGCGGCGTCGATCACCTGCCGGGTGGACGGGCCCCCTCCGGGCTGGCCGTGCCAGTGCCAGTGCCAGTGCCAGTGCCCGTGCCAGTGCCCGTGCCCGTGCTGTGCCCGTGTCCCATGGGCCCCGGGACGGCGGTGTTCGGCGCGTGTGGTGCCCTCGATCAGGGGGATCACAGGACCGGTCGTCCCAGGGGAGTCCGCACCGCGCCGGGCTGCGACGGCCCCCTGGCTGGTGACATCTCCCGGGCTGTGGCGCCCCCGGGTGGCGTGCGTGCGGACCGCCGGCGCCGGGGGCCTCAGTCGGAAACGTCGCCCCCGTCCCGGTGCGGTGCCATGCCGTCCAGCAGGTGGCCGAGCGCGCTCACCACCAGGCGGCTCACCTCGTCCGCGTCCGCGTCCGCCAAGGGCTGCTTTCCGACGACCACCCGCATGAGGCCGATGCCGACGAGCCAGGACAGGGCGAGGTCCGCGCGGAGTGCGCTGTCGTCGGCGTCGCTCAAGGTGGCCAGGGCGCGGGCGTAGTCGTCCCCGAGCGCGGTGACCGCCGCGGACACCTCGTCCCCCGCCCCCACCGACCGCAGCAGCGTCTCAAGGGAGCGGCTGGAACCGGCGCTGCCGCCGCTGACCGCGGGCGGGGCGAGCATGCTCGCCAGTACCGTCTCCACCAGCCGTTCCGGGGGGGTGTTCCGCAGTTGTTCCGTTCCGTCGCGTGACACCACCTCCCCGAACAGGGCCCGTTTCGAGCCGAAGTGACGGAAGAGGAGCGCCTGGTTGACCTGGGCCCGGGCGGCGATGTCCCGTACGGTGGCCCGCTCGTACCCGCGCTCCGCGAACAGATAGGACGCCGCCGCGAGCAGCCGCTCCCGGGTCGACGCGCCGTCCCGTACTCCGTCACCGTCCTGGGCCGGCGGAGGAGCCGACCGCGCCGGCGGTCGTCCGTGAGACGGCCCTGCCTCGGCGTCCGTCTTCCTGGCCACCACCCGCCACCCCCTGTTCGTCCGGCGCACCGCTCCAAGTCCGCGCGAGGCGCCGTTGACCCGCCGGAAGCCCAACTCTAGGTTGGTAAGCAGACGCTTACACCAGGGAGGTTTCCCATGACCGCCACGCATGAACAGGCGCCGCTGACCTACCCGTTCAACGAACCCGAGGGGCTCGGGCTGGCCGACGCCTACGCCCAGGCGCTGGAGCACCCCGGGCTCTTACGCGTACGCATGGCCTACGGCGAGCCCGCCTGGCTGGCCACCCGGTACGCCGACGCCCGGCTCGTCCTCGGTGACCGGCGCTTCAGCCGGGCCGACGCGCTGGAGCACGACGAGCCCCGCCAGTCCGAAGGGCAGCAGGACGCCGGCATCCTCAGCATGGACCCGCCCGAGCACACCCGGCTGCGCACTCTCGTGGCCAAGGCCTTCACCGTGCACCAGGTGGAGAGGCAGCGCCCCCAGGTGCGGGAACTGGCGAACGGATTCCTCGACCGGATGGAGGCCATGGGGCCGCCGGTCGATCTCGTGGAGCACTACGCGCTGCCCATTCCGGTGGCCGTGATCTGCCGGATGCTGGGCGTGCCGGAGGAGGACCGACCGAAGTTCCGGGTCTGGAGCGACGCCGCCCTGTCGACCAGCTCCCTGAGCGCCGAGGAAGCGGTCCGCAACCGCGAGGAACTCCGCGCCTACATGAGCGAGTTGATCAAGGACCACCGGGGCCGCCCCCGCCCCGACCTGATGACCGGCCTGATCGAGGCCCGTGACACGGGTGACCGGCTGACCGAGCGGGAACTGGTCGACCTGTGCGTGGGGATCCTCGTCGCCGGCCACGAGACCACGGCGAGCCAGATCCCCAACTTCCTGTACGCCCTGCTCGACCACCCCGACCAGCTGGCCCTGCTGCGCGAACGGCCGGAGCTCATCGCCGGTGCCGTCGAGGAGCTGCTGCGCTTCGTGCCGCTGGGCAGCGCGGCCGCCTTCCCCCGTTACGCCAAGGAGGACGTCGAGGTGGGCGGTACCTTGGTACGCGCCGGGGAGCCGGTGCTCGTCGCGGTCGGAGCCGCCAACCGCGACGCGCTGAAGTTCGGCGCGCCGGGCACGCTCGACATCACGCGCACCGGAGTGCAGCACCTCGGATTCGGCCACGGCGTCCACCACTGCCTCGGCGCGCCTCTCGCTCGTCTCGAACTCCAGGAGGCGCTGAGCGCCCTGATCGCCCGGTTCCCGACGCTCCACCTCGCCGGTGACGTGGTGTGGAAGAACCAGATGCTGGTCCGGGGACCGCGCGAGATGCCGGTGGGGTGGTGACCGCGATGTCGTGGACGACCCGGATCGATCAGGCGCAGTGCCTGGGCTCGGGGATGTGCGCCGCTCTCGCCCCCGACCTGTACCGCCTGGAGGGGGAGCGCGCCGAACCGGTGCGTGAGGAGATCGGTGCGGACGAGCGCGCCCTCGACGCCGCCGACTCCTGCCCGGCGTCGGCCATCACCGTGCTCGACGGGGCGCGCACCATCGGGCCCCGTCCCTAGCGGGCCCCGTCCCTAGCGGGCCCCGTCCCTAGCGGGTCCCAGGATGCCGGTCCTTCGAGCCGAGGAGCCTGCCAGGTCCGGGCCGCCGGGCGTCTCGGCGCCGGTGCCGGACCGGGCGGGCTCGACGGGCGCCCCGGCAGCGGCGCCAAGCGCCGTCCCGGGTGCGGCGGCAGGGCGCCGGTCCTTCCGGGCTGTCGGAGGGCAGGAAGGCGTTACGCGCCTGACGGGTTCCCGCTGCTCACGTCCTCCGGCGTGGAAAGGTCGAGCGGCTCGTCCCCCGTGGTGCCGGGGGAGCCCCCCGGCCTGCCGGGACAGCCGTGTCGCGGGGGACCGGCCGTCGGGATGCGCCACCGCTCGGCAGCGCCGGTCAGCGCCCTGCTGGTGCCTCCCGCGCCGAGCGGTGCCGTGGCAGGACACCGGCCCCACCCCGGCCCTGCCTCCCCGATCCGATCCTTCACCTCGTCAGGACCAGCGGCCTCGGCGCCGAAGGCGGTGCCTGGCCGGATCCGCTGTTGGCCTCGCCGGCCGGTTGCCGTCGCCCTCGCGAAGGCCGGAACGGCCACGGCAGCCCAGAGGAGGGGAAGCGACGGAGACGTCGGCCACGGCAACACCGGCGGCTGACACTGCGCGGGCGGAGCCGTGCACGAACGGAAGCCGCCGTCCGGAGAACAACCGACCGCTCCCCGGCGTGTGATCAGCGAGGGGCTGGGCCGTCGCGCAGCCAGGCCAGGTCTTCCTCGGCGGCCCGCAGACGGGGGTGCCCGGGGCCGTAGATGCGGTGGTAATCGCGTACACAGCGGTCGAGCAGCTCCGTGGCCTCCGCGTGCCGGCCCACGTCGATCAGCACGTTGGCGAGGTTGTTCCGGGTGCCGACCGTCGTCGGGTGCTCGTCGCCGTGGAGTGCGACGTGGCCGTCCAGGACCGCCCGCAGGATGGGCACGGCGTCCTCGTAGCGCTGCATGGCGTGCAGGACGGCGGCGAGGTTGTTGCGCGCGGTGAAGGTGGAATCGTGGTGCGGCCCCACCGTCGCCTCCAGCGACTGCACGACGGCACGGATGTGCTCTTCCGCCTCGGCGTGCCGGTCCAGCCGGACCAGGACGGCGCCGAGGTTGCTCCGGGTCGCGATCGTGGCCTCGTGATCGCGACCGTACCGGTTCTCCAGCCGGGGCACGAGGGCGCGTAAAGAGTGTTCCGCCTC
Organism: Streptomyces gobitricini; assembly: GCF_039532985.1. NCBI lineage: Bacteria > Bacillati > Actinomycetota > Actinomycetes > Kitasatosporales > Streptomycetaceae > Streptomyces > Streptomyces gobitricini. The sequence continues at coordinate 49,598 of NZ_BAAASR010000007.1, forward strand.
GCTGTGGCGGCCGCACTTGAGCAGCGAGGCGGCGTGGGCGTTGGCGGAGGAGAGGGCGTCGGGGTGGTCGCGGCCGAGCAGCCGGACACGGCGCTCCAGGACGTCCCGCAGCAGCGGCTCGGCCTCGGGGGCACGGCCGAGGTCCTCCAGGACCGCGGCGAGCCCGGCGGCGCTGCGCAGTGCGTCGGGATGGTCGCGGCCGAGCGTGTCCGCCTGGGCGCGGAAGGTGTCGCGCCACGCCGTCTCGGAGAGGCGCAGCTGACCGGTGTCGCGGAGGACGCCGGCCAGTTCGGCAGAGGTGCGCAGGGTTTCCTCGTGACGGTCACCGAGCACGGCCCACTGGGTGCGCGCCACGTGCTGGTAGAGCTCGACGGCTTCCTCGCCCCGCCCCGGGGCCGACGCGAGGACCCGGGCGAGTTCGCGCATGGCGGTGAGGGCGTCGGGATGCTCGGGGCCCAGCCTGGCGATGGCGGACCGGGCCCGCAGGGCGTGGGCCTCTTCGGGGGAGATCTCGACGCTGACGATCTCCTGCTCCGGCCGGCCCTCCGTCACCTCCGTGATGGTGATGCGTCCCCCGGCCGGCCGCCAGGTGTTCCCGGATCCCGCTGAGGGCGGCGGCGCGTGCGGGTCCGGCCGGGACCGCCCGTCCGCGGGCTCCGGTTGTTCCCAACGGCTCTCCTGCTCCCGCCGGCTCCCCTCTTCCTGTCGGGGCGCCGGCTGCGCGTCGGCTCCCCGCCCGTCCCGCCCGGCTCGTCGCCGCCACCATCGGGTCATCGTCTCCGCCTCCTCGTCGCTGCCGGTGTCGTGTCGTCAGGCGCCCGCGTGCACATGCGCCGCCCACAGGCTGGGACTGGCCCGGAAGGCGGCGCGGCACCGCAGGACCGCCTGGTGCAGGGCGTCGGCCGTCCTCGTCTCGTCCAGCTCCGGTATGCCGCCGGCTCCGTCGGTGCACAGCTCCCGGTAGAGGAGGCGTGTGACGCGGACGGCCACCGCGTCGTGCACCGGCCAGAGTGTTCCGACGGCGTTGGGGTAGCCCGCGAGCTGGAAGGCGGAGGTGATGTGGATCGCCTCGTCGGCCAGTTCCCCGCCTCCCCGCGCCGTCTCGCAGGCGGACAGCACCGCGAGCCGCGCCGCCGGCAGTTCCAGGCGGGAGATCTCCCGGACCGTCAGCGGCCGGGCCCTATGGTCGTGCACCAGGAGCCGGCCGCTCGAGGGGTCAGCGGGCTCGCTGACCCCGTGGCAGGCGAAGTGCACGCAGGGGTGACGAGGCAGGGCGTCCATCACCTGCTCGAAGGTGGCCTGCTCCCCGTACAGCACCTCGGTCGGCAGCAGGCCGCGCAGCATCTCCACCTCGCGCCGCGCGCCACCGAGCGGCCGGGCACCGGGAGTGTCGGGTAGCGCCACGGCGAGCAGCGCGCCGCGCGGCCGGGGGGCGGCGGCCCGGGCCCGGGCGTACCGGAGAGCTCCGACCGTCGGCGTGTACGAGGAGACCACCCGGTCCAGCACCGTCCGGGGCCCCGGCCCGGCCGCCGCCGGGGCGGGTACGGCTCCGTCGTCCGGTACCGCGCCCGTGGTCCCGCCGTGGTGACCGGCCGCGTGCAGCGGCAGAGAGGCCAGCGCGCCCCCCGGCGACCACCACAGCCGGTGCCGCCCACCGGCGGGCGTGGGCCCGTACAGCCCCAGCCGGTCGAGCACCGGGCCCGTGACGTGGTCCCAGGTCCAGGCCAGTATCTCGCTGATCGTCTGCTGGGCCGCCCGGTCGCGGACGGGGTCGGCCGCGTCGGCGAGCGCCCGCTCGAGGCGGTCCGCCTGCTCGCCGACCGCCCGCGGGGTGGCACCCGGCAGTGGGACGAGGAGGACCCCGCCGTCCCGCAGCACCAGGGCGTCACTGCGGTACGCGCTGCAGTAGGCGAGCACCACCGGGCCCCTGTCGGCACAGGCCAGCAGCGCCTCGATGGCCGGCGCGCCCAGGAAGTCGGCGAAGCCGGGCTGTGCGCGGACCTCGGCCACCAGGCGCTCCAGCTCGGCCGCGAGGGTGTGGCGCAGGTCGGTGGTGTCGGCCGGCCGCCGGCCCTGAGCGGTGTCCGCGGCGCCGGCGGCCTCGAGCGCGTCGAGCCTTTCCCGCAGGCGGGCGAAGCGCTCGGCTAGAGCGGGGTGAGCGCCGCGCAGCCGTCCCAGCCCGTCGCGGGTGGCCATGGTGCGGCTCAGCAGGACGCCCCGGCCCTGTTCCAGCAGGAGCACCGCGCGCTCCGGCCGCCCGGCGTTGACCGCGCACGCGGCGGCCTCGGCGGCCAGGCCCCTCACCCGGGACAGGCCGCGTTCCTGGTCGCTGCGGTCCAGCCGGCCGGACGCGGCGAACGGCAGCAACTCCAGGGCCAGTTCGTAACCCGGCAGGGCCTCGTCCCAACGGTCGCCGTCCGCGGCGGCGGCGCCCCATTCCCAGGCCGCGAGGACCCGTTCGTAGGCGGGCAGGGCGGTGGTTTCGGCGGCCTGCCGATAGGCGTCCTCCGCGGCGCGGAGCACTCCGGGGTCGCCGTCCCGGTGGTGGATGGCGCGCAGCGCGTCGCCGTACCCCTTCAGATAGGTGCCGTGGGACGAGGTCCGCTCGGTGACCGCCCACACGGCACGGCCCAGTTCACTGACGGCTTGCTCCAGCTCGCCGGGCGCTCCGGTGGCGTGGTGCTTGGTGAGCCGGGCGGAGCCGAGGTTGGAGAGGACCAGCGCGAGCGCCGGATCCCCGTAGGGGAGCTGCCGGGCGGCTTCCTCCAGCAGTCCGACGGCCTCGTCGAGGTCCGCCACGTCGGCGGTGGCCCCGAACCGGGCCCGCAGGGCGTTGGCCAGGTGGTTCAGCCGGTCGGCGCGCGGCAGTCCGGCCGCGGGAGCCAGAGCGAGGGCCTGACGGGCCGCGTCGATCGCCTCGTCGGCGGCCGCGGTGTCCCCGGTCGCGCCGTGCCAGCTCTGCAGGACCACTCCCAGGTTGCCGAGCCGCACGACCTGGGCGGCGGGAGATGCCTGTGAGGCGTGGAGCGCTTCCCTGGCCAGTCGGGCGGCCTCCCGCAGGGAGGTCAGATCGTCGGTCTGAAGGGCACGTTCGCGCAGGGTGACGGCGAGGTTGACCAGGGTCCCGGCGTACGTGTCCGTACCCGGTGCGTGCTCGGCGAGAGCGGCGCGCAGGGTGGCGACGGCCTCGTCCAGCAGCGCTGGGTCACCGGTCCACTGCCCCAGCCTGTGCAGGGTGTTCCCGAGGCTGTTCATCCCCATGGCGCGCTCCGGGGCGCCGGGGCGGAACCGTGTCAGGGCCTCGCGCAGCGTGGCAGCGGACTCCTCGAGCAGCACCAGCTCGTCGGTGGCTTCGGCGACCAGCCGCAGAGCGACGCCGAGCCCGGCGAGCAGCTTGGCGCGGTCCGGATGGCCGTGCGGGCATTCGGCCAGGGCCATGCGGTGGATCCGCAGCATCTCCGACCGATCGGGCTCGCCGGGTGTGTGCTCGTGCCATTGGCGCAGCATCTGGGCGAGGTTCCCCAGGACGACCTGGCGGCCGGGGCTGCCCGGGGGGACGGCTTCCAGCGCGGCCCGGCACAGGTCGAGTGCCTCGCGCAGCGCGCCGACGTCCCCGTCGAACAGGTACGCGCTGTGCCGGAGCGAGGCGAGGTTGCTCAGGAAGCCGGGCCGGTCGTCCGATCCGCCGGGCAGCACGTGGAGCGCGCGCCGTTGGGCGTCCGTCGCGCGACGGAGGTCCTCCGCGGGGCCGTCGGCGCCCCCGGCCCGGGACTCCGTGGCCCGGGCCCCCGGCCGGGCCGTGCCGTGGCCGACGGCGATCTTGTGCCGCAGGTGCAGCACCTCCCCGAGTGAGCCCAGCGACTGCGCCGTGGTCTCGGCCTCCTGGGGGAGGAGGGCCGCCCGCTCGAACGTCTCCGCCGCCCGGTCGAGGTCGCCGGGCTCCCCGCGCAGCTCGAACCTCTGCTGGTACGCGAGGGCCAGGAGCCGTACGTCCTGTGGGCGGACCGGTTCGCGGGCCGCCCGCTCACGGCCCAGGCCGACCAGTGCCTCCAAGTCGTCCGGGCACCCCAGTGATTGGTAACGGGTCTGGAGGGCGACCATCAGGTTGCCGGCCCGGGCGGCAGCCGGTGCGGCGTCCGGCGTCGCCGTTGAGGCGAGTACCTGCCGGTAGAGGGCGATCGCCTGGTCGAGGGCCTGCCGGTCGCCCGTGCGGAGGTGGTGGACCAGGAGACGGTCGGCGCGCGATCCCGCGTCCGGTCCGTCCGCCGCTCGCGCCTTGAACACGCCCACCCCCCGGTGTAACGCCGCAGCGACCGCGGCGCGGCCCCTCGGCACCGCGCGGCCCGTGCCCACGATAGCGAACGCGCCGTCGGACCGCCGACGGACAGCGGATCACGGCCGGGGCGGAGGGGCACACGTCCTACGTCCCACGGCATACGGCTGACGCTGACGGAATCCGAGGCAGGCCGAGGCAGTTGGACACAGGCGGAACCCAGGGAGACACGGGCGTACGGGGACGCGGGCGGACGTACAATCGCGGCGAACCGACATCCGGCGTCCGAGGGGGAACGGTGGAGATCGAGACCGGTGGGCGAAGCGGGCCGCGAGGCGGACACGCCCGGCTGGGGCAGCTTTGCCGGCGGCTGGCGGACGCCTCCGGATCGTTGGCTCTCGGTGAACGGGGACTGCGGCTCGTCGAGTCCGTCACCTGCGAACTGCGTGCCGGCCGGGCCCCCGAGGAACTCGACGACACCTTCGACGAGTTGGAGGAGGAGCTCCTCGCAGCCGGGCACAGCGCCGGCCTGGGCTCCTACCGCACCACACCGACGCCGCCCACGCCCGGTTACCCGCAACTCCCGGTCGCCGGGCCGGTCCACCCGCCGCTGCGTGTGCTGGCCTGTCCGCGGGGTCACTGCGGGCGTGTGGAGGCGCCCGACGACGATGCCCCGCACCCCGGCTGCCGGATCTTCGACCAGCCGCTGCGCACGGTCCCCCTCCGGTGACCAGCGCCTTTCTCAGCGCGCTGGGTGGCCGGATCGCCGAGCGGTGGCTGACCCTGCTGGCCCTGCCGGGGTTGCTCTTCCTCGCCGCCCTCACCACGGCCACGGTCCTCGGCCACGAACACTGGTCCGACATCGAGCGGTTGCGGGCCTGGCTCGACACGCTCGCCGCCTCCCCGGCGTCCCGCAGCGCCGGCACCGTCGCCCTGGTGGCGCTGGGCGTGCTGGCCGGTGCCGCCGTGACCGGGGCGGCCGCCCAGTCCCTGGGCGCGGGCGTGGAACTGCTGTGGTACGCGGAGCCGCACGGGCCGCTGCTGCGGTACCTCGCCGACCGCCGGTTGCGCCGCTGGCGCGCGGCCGACGCGGTCCTCCGCACCGCGCTGGTGGCGGCGGGCCGGGCCCGTATCGAGGGAGCGGACGACGCCGATCGGCTGGTCGCCGTCGCGGAGCGCCACCACGCCGACCGCGGCCGCATCGCCGCGGCGGTGCCCCGTCACCCCTTCGGGATGGGGGACCGTCTCGCCGCGCCCGGACAACGGCTCTGGCGCGCCCACCGGTTGGAGCTGGGAGCCGCCTGGCCCCATCTGTGGCTCCTGGCCGGCGACGGCACGCGTGCCGAACTGCAGGCCGCCCGCCTCAGGTTGAGCGCGTCGGCGCGGCTGTGCGCCTGGGGCGGTGGGTACCTGGTGCTCGGGCTCTGGTGGTGGCCGGCGGCACTCGTCGGCGGCGTCGCCGTGGCCTCGGGCGTGCGGCGCGGGCGGGCGGCCGCGGAGGCCTTCGCCGAACTCACCGAGGCCCTGGCCGACCTGCACGTGCGTGACCTGGCGGCCGCGCTGGGAGTCCAGTGCGAGGGGGGCGTCGACCGGGTGGTCGGCGAACGCATCACACGGGTGCTGCGGAAGGAGACGGAAGTGGCGTAGCGCGGTTCCTGCTACGCCGCCGCTGCTGTCCGGCGTCCCGCCGTGTGGCGCCGCTTCTGGCCCAGTGCTCCCGCCATGCCGTGGGCCGCCTCCTTAGCGCCCGCCCCGCCCCGTCCCGTCCCGGTCTCCGGCTCCGCCGCGCCGCCGTCGGCCGCACCCTCGCCTCGGTGACGCCGGCACAGCTTCCGGCACCTGCGGAGGCAGACAAGTGGCTCTCATCGATGTAGGAAAATCTGTCTCGGCGAGAGTAGACATGGTTGGTGTGAGGGTCTATGGTTTTGCTCGAAGCTACGAGATCGAGCGACGCGGCAGAGGACGAACTGCCGTGCATGCACGTCAGAGCAGGAGCGGCACGGCGGCGGAGTGGTGGGGCCGGAAGTACACGGGGTCCCCTCACTGGCCGCCGGGCCGGGCGGCCCGCGGGGCCGTGAGCAGTACCGCAGTTCCAGCAGCACGAAGAAAGAGGAGGCAGACGCCATCAGAGGATCGCCCGGGTGAGGAAGCCGTACCGCCCGGGTACCGCAAGACCCCGGATTGGAAGGTGGTCCCCGGTCAAGCAACCGCGATCCCCGCGATCCCGGCCTCCCAGGCCGAGCCGCGGAACAAGAAGGCCGGCCGAGCAGTAAGCCGGCAGATGGTGTTGTAATCCCTCGGGGCCCTGGTAGCCGCACGGCGACCAGGGCCCCTCGACCGCGTTCTTAAGGAAGGTGCAGATGACCGAACAAGACCCGCTCGACCGTCTCAACGACGACGACTACCCCGCCTACACCATGGGCCGCGCCGCCGAACTCCTCGGCACCACACCCGCCTTCTTGCGAGCCATCGGCGAAGCCCGCCTGATCACCCCGCTCCGCTCCGAAGGCGGACACCGCCGCTTCTCCCGCTACCAGCTGCGTATCGCCGCCCGCGCCCGCGAGCTGGTCGACCAGGGAACCCCCGTCGAAGCCGCCTGCCGCATCGTCATCCTCGAGGACCAGCTCGAAGAAGCCCAGCGCATCAACGAGGAACTGCGTCACGCCGCGGCCCGCCAGCACCATCACACCGCCGACGCCTGAGGCCCACGGCCTGCCGACGGATCCGGCGGCAGGCCGGACCGACCACCGGCCGGCCGCGAGCCCTCCGCCTCCGTCTCCACGGACATACCAAAGGCCTTTGCCTGTCGCCGACCCGTAGAGCGGCCGGTGTCCTCCCGCCCCACCGCCGCGCCGACGACACCGCCCACACAAGCCCTGGCCCAGCACCGGACGCTTCACCCCGCCCCACTCAAGCGGCCAGGCAACCGCTGCCGGCCTCCACGCTGAGGGGCCCGTCAACCGACGAAGTCGCCGCTCCGCGGGGTGATGGCGGGGCGGAGCGCTCGCTGATTTCTGAGGCGACCCGCGGGCGTGGAAGTCGGTTCCGGTGCGCGACTCGACGGCGTCGCCGACATCAGGGCGGCCACGGCCCCGCCGCGCATCGCCCTCGACGCGGGCACGCGGGTGCCCTCAGTCCGTCGGGTGGGAGCCCGGCGTGTGGCCGAAGGTGCGGCGGAAGACGTCGATGAAGGCGCTGGCGGACGACCAGCCGCATTGGTGTGCCACCGCAGTCACCGGCGTCCGTCCGGTCAGGAGGACCAGTGCGTGGTGGAGGCGGAGCTGTGTGCGCCACTGCGGGAAGGTCATGCCGAGATCACTGCGGAACAGCCGGGACAGGGTGCGGTCGCTCGCCCCGACCTGGCGGCCGAGTTCGGCGAGCGTACGGCCATCGCCCGGATCGGCTCGCAGGATGCCGCACAGGGTGCGCAGCAGGGGGGCGGTGGGGGTGGGCAGGTGCAGCGGCTGCTGGGTAGAGGCCCGCAGCTGGTCGAGGAGCACCGCGCGAAGGCGGGCCCGTTCGGGACTGTCGTCGTCCTCGGCGCGTGTGTAAGCGATGATCAGCTCGCGGAGCAGCGGGCTGACGGCCAGCACGGTCGGCGCGTTGAGTCCGAGCGGGTTCTCGGTGGCGGGCAGCCCCACCAGGTGCAGGTCGAGTTCGCCGTAGGCCCGGTGCGCGTGGACGGTGCCGGCGGGCACCCAGATGGCGCGCGTGCCCGGGGCGACCCACGATCCCTCGCTGGTCGTGATGGCCAGCACCCCGCGGCCTGCGTAGACGATCTGGTGGTCGTCGTGCCGGTGGGCGTCGATCGAGCCGCCGGATGCCAGCCATTGGGTGCGGGTCGGGGCTACGGGATCGTGGCGGCTTTCCGTCATCATGTGGGCAGTTTATCGGAAGCGCGACAGAGCGCCAGGCTCGGAACATGACGGGATGCGAAGGAACACATCGATCGTTCTTCTGTCCGTGGGCCATGCCTGTGTCGACATCTACCAAGGCGCGGTGGCGGCCCTGGTGCCGTTCTTCATCGCCGAGCGTGCCTACTCCTTCGCGGTCGCCTCGGGGGTCGTACTGGCCGCCTCGCTGCTCTCCTCGGTGGTGCAACCGGTGTTCGGCGCACTCACCGACCGCCATGCCATGCCCTGGCTGCTGCCGGTCAGCACGCTGCTCGGCGGTGTCGGCATCGCGCTGAGCGGCCTGAGCGGCTCCTACCCGCTCACTCTTGTGTTCGTCGCGATATCGGGGATCGGCGTGGCCGCCTACCACCCCGAATCCGCCCGTGTCGCCCGCATCGCCGGCCAGGGCAGCCACCGGGCCATGGGGTGGTTCTCCACGGGCGGCAATATCGGCTTCGCGCTGGCCCCGTCCATGGTCGCCGCCGTGGTGGGCGCCGGAGGACTGCGCTGGACACCGCTGCTGGTGCTGCCGGCCCTCGCCGGTGCCGTGTTGTGCCTGCCCGTGGTGCGCGGCCTGCAGCGGATGGAGGCCGCCGCACCCCGTAGGACGGTGCCGGCCGGGAGCGACGACACCGCCGCTTTCCTGAAGCTGTCGCTGGCTGTGGTCTTCCGGTCGATCGCGTTCATCGGTCTGAGCACCTTCATCTCGCTGTACGCCCGGCAGCGTCTGGGCGGCAGCCAGGCCGCGGGCACCGCGGCTCTGTCCGTGCTCTACCTCGGCGGTGCGATCGGCTCGGTACTCGGCGGGTCCCTGGCCACCCGGTGGGACCGGGTGACGGTCTCGCGCTGGTCATACCTGATCACGACCACGGCCATCGCGGGCGTGGTGTGGGTACCGGGCCCCGTCATCTACCTTTTCGTGGCGCTGACCTCGGTCGGCTTGTACGTGCCCTTCTCGCTGCAGGTCACGCTCGGCCAGGACTGCCCTCCCGTGTCGGCACCGCCGGCGGGGTCACCCTCGGCCTCACCGTCGGCATCGGCGGCCTGGCCGGCCCCGCCATCGGCGGCCTCGCCGACGCCACCTCCCTGCGCACCGCCCTGGCGCCTCTCGTGCTGATGCCCGTGATGAGTTGGCTGCTCTTCCGCACCCTGCCCGAACCGAGCGTGCCGCGACCCGAGTTCGCGGTGCCTGCGAGGGGAGACGGCACCAGGTCCGCCTCCGGCCCCGCCCACGCCGATCCCCGATGACCAGTCCCCCCGACGGGGCGGTCGTACTGTCGCTGTGGTGACCCCGCGGCCTCGGATGCCCAGGACCGCTGTCCGGGCCGCCCTGCATCCAACTGCCGGACTCCACGAGGCAATTCTTCCGAGATGATCAGTTGGGCGACGTGAGGACTTCGGCCCCGGACTCGGTGATCGCGATCGTGTGCTCACTGTGGGCCGTCCGGCAGCCTGTCGCGCTGCGGAGCGTCCATCCGTCGGCGTCCGTGACGAGTTGGTCGGTGTCCGCCATCACCCACGGTTCCAGGGCGAGCAGTAGCCCGGCGCGCAGTCTGTACCCACGGCCCGGCCGTCCGGTGTTCGGAACATGAGGATCCTGGTGCATCGTCGATCCGATGCCATGACCTCCGAACTCCGTGTTGATCACGTACCCCGCCTCGCTGAGGACCGTACCGATGGCGTGGGAGAGGTCGCCGATCCGAGCTCCGGGCCCGGCGGCGGCGATCCCCGCGGCCAGCGCACGTTCGGTGGTTTCGATCATCGCGACGCTCTCCGGAGCCTTGGTGTCGCCGACGATGAAACTGATGGCGGCGTCCGCGGCGACTCCCCTCTTGGAGACGGCGAGGTCGAGCGTCAGCAGATCTCCGTCGGCGAGTGCGTAGTCGTGGGGCAGTCCGTGGAGCACCGCGTCGTTGACGGCCGTGCAGATGTAGTGGCCGAACGGGCCGCGCCCGAAGGAGGGCGCGTAGTCGACGTAGCAGGACTGTGCTCCCGCCTCGGCGATCATCTTCTCCGCCCACCGGTCGATGTCGAGCAGGTTCGTACCGACGACGGTGCGGCTCTTCAGCGTGTGCAGGATGTCCGCGACCAGGGCGCCTGAGTCCTTTGCGCGGGCCAGCAGGGTGGGGTTCAGAATCTCGATCACGCGCAGCTCTTCTCGTCGTCCAATAACTATGCCGGTCAAACTATCCCGGTCAAACTATACCGGTCTAGAATCGGGGGCATGGTCAGGTTGCCGCTCACCCCCGCTGAAGTCGCACGCGGTCAGCGCCTCGGCGCCCTCCTGCGTCGGGCCCGGGGGGAACGTTCGATGCTCGAGGTCGCGCTCGACGCCCACGTCTCACCCGAGACACTCAGGAAGATCGAGTCCGGCCGCGTGGCCACCCCCGCCTTCCCGACCATCGCGGCGATCGCCGGTACCCTCGGCCTCTCCCTCGATGCGGTGTGGGCCGAGATCAGCCGGCCCGATCACGGCGCAGGGCCGGCGACCGGTCGCGGCGCACGTGAACGGCTCAGTGCTTGATTGATCGTTTCGGATCGAGCCGGCTCGTGGGGTTTGGCAGGGATGGCTGCGGGACGGCCGGGTGCCGGAGGATGTCATGCCTGATACCTGTGGGGACGCATGCCCCCGTTGCCGCTGCCTCGGCCGCCGAGGCACCGGAGGTGCCCGGGCCGGTCGCCCGTGGACGACCGGGCTGCCCTGCGGGGGACCGTTCACGTGCTGTGCTGCGCTGTGCTGCGCGAGGGCGCGAGCCGGGCGGATGTGCCCGCGGAGAGGAGCGGCTGCGGTGGTGTGACCGCCTGGTGGGGGCTGAGCGACCGGACGGAGGCCGACGTCCGGCCCCGGCATCCGTCACGACGGTTCAGCGGAGCAGCGCTGCGCGCAGGGTGATGCCGTGCCGCGTAGCAGCCGCCGCAGTTCCCACATCGCCATGGCGGTGACGGTCAGCGGGGCCCCCAGGACGAAGACCACGCGCACTGCGAACGGCACCCCTTCGTAGGCGCCCCGGAACAGGTCGAAGAGGGCGACTTCCCAGACGAGCAGCGTCGCGAGCAGTGGTGGGAGCGTCTCGTGGAGGTCCGCTGCCCGGAAGACGTGCACGAGTGACTGCGCGATGCCGTAGAGGGCGAAGGGGGCGAGCCACAGCAGGAAGGCGGCCAGGGCGAACAGCAGCACCACCGGCCCTGCCGATGCCGTCCAGTTCGTCTCCTCGTCCACGTAACCCAGCCCCGTGACCAGCCGTGGCGCGGCGAGCGTGACGACCAGTGCGAGCAGCGCTCCGGCGGGCTTGCCCACGCGGCGCAGGAACAGGCGCCGGTTGGGCGGGCGGGCCGCCGCGATGAAGGCGGCGACGGCGACCGGGAGCGTCACCCCCAACGTGATGAGGGTGGTACGGATCTGGCCGAAGCGGTCGTCCACCACGGCGTCGGCGTCCGGTGCCAGCCCGTAGGACAGGAGCAACCACGTGACAGCGACCAGGCCGACGACCGTCCGGAGGACCTGCACCCTCTTCACCACCGGGTCGTGCACACGGTCCGGCCGGGACGGCGTGAACACCACACGCCCCACAGCGATCGGATTGAACAGGCGCCCGAAGGTCAGGCGGCGCGCCGGATCCGGCGGCCAGGCGCTCGCCGGCGGCACGGGTGGCGAACCCGGCCCCGGTGCCTGCCCTCCCTCGTACGGATTCCACGGCGCCCCGCCCCCGTCCGCGCTCATCCTCGTCCCCTCACTGTCATCGTTTCGGACGTCACAGGGAGAATCGCAGATCTCAGCACGTGAGAACGCCTGGTTCCCCAAGCAGTCGCACCGCGGTCGTGTGCCACCGGCCACCGACCACCTGCCGCCGGGCCGCCACCTGCCGCCGGGGCACTCGGACGTACCACGCTTCGGCTCACCGACTGCCGCCGTCTCCACCGACGTTACGAGCACAAGGCCGACGGGCATGCCCGGCTCTCCGGCCGATCGCCGGCGCGGCGGCCAGGCACGCGCACAGCCGGCGTCGTACGCGGTGGGGAAGCCGCCGGTGAGGGGCGGGCGAGGCGAACGAGGCCGCGCCGGGCTGAGGGGGCGTGGGCGCTTGTGCCGTCGGCGACGAGTTGTGTCCCCCGGCGGGGGAGCCGACGGAGTCCCCGCGCACACGTCTCGCTTCACCGTCGTCACAGCTCCTACACTCACCGTCACATACGCGCTGACGCGAGGGGGATCAGGTGGCGGGGGACGGATCGCCTGAACAGGGGCACGCCGCCGCACCGGGGCCGACGCTGGAGCGTCTGCTGTCGGTGATGGGGGCCGGTGCGCTGGAACTGTGCGTGGCTCCAGGTGGCCTGGGAGGCACGGTCGAGGGCGTGACGGTGCTGGACCCTCTGGACCCGGGGCTGCCAAGGGGACAAGTGCTGCTGGCGGTGGGTGTCGATCCACGGTCGGCTGCCGCCGTCGACGTCATGCGCGATGCCGCCGGATCGGGAGCGGTGGCGGTGGTCTTCGGGCAGGGCGGGACGGGTCGGGCGCCCGAAGCGTTGCGGGCGGCTGCCGAGGGCGCGGGCACGGCGCTGCTCTTCCGGACGGCGTGGTTCGGGTGGACGGAGCTGGTCGGCGCGTTGCGGGCGGGCCTGGTTCTGTCCGGCGTTCCCGCCGATCCGGCTGTGGCGGCTGTGACGTTGGGCGACCTGAACGGGCTGGCCGACGCGGTGGCGGTGCTGGTCGGCGGCGCGGTGACGATCGAGGACGTGGAGTCCCGGGTCCTGGCGTACTCGTCCACGCAGGACGACGTGGACGAGGTGCGTCGACTGACCATCCTCGGCCGTCGGGTGCCGGAATGGCGGGTTGCCGCGATGCGGGAGGCAGGGTTCTTCCGGGCGCTGTGGGGCACGGGGGACGTCCTCCACCGGCCGGCGCACGGGGAGAATCCCGAGCGCCTGGTGGTGGCTGTCCGGGCGGGCGGAGAGATCCTGGGGTCGATCTGGGTGGCGGCCGCGGGCCGCTCCCTGGCACCACATGCCTCCGAGGCGCTGCGGTCGGCGGCGCGGGTGGCCGCTGCGCACCTGGTCCACCACCGGTCGCACCGGACACACGCTCGGTTGGTCGAGGACGCGGCCCGTGCGCTGCTCGACGGGCGGGGGTCCGCCGAGATGCTCGGGGAACGCGCCGGGATTCCGACGCACGGACACTGCGCTGTCCTGGCGGTACGCCCCGGGGCCGGGGCGTTTGAGGGTGGCGGTGAAAGCGGGAAGCTGCGTGGCCTGCTGGCGGTGCGTTGCGGCACGTTCGGCCTCACATCGGTGGTGCTGCCGGTCGACCGGGGGGCCTTGGTGCTGCTGGGCGCTCTGCACCGGAACAGGCAGCGGGCCGTCGAGCAGGTCGCACAACTGGGCAATGCGCTGGTCCGGCAGGTGGCCGACGCGTCCGGGCCGGGAGCGAGAATCGGCCTGGGCACGGTGGCCGGGACTCTGGCGGACCTGCCCGCGTCACGCCGGTCGGCCGACTTGGCACTCAGAGCCCTGCTCTCCCCGGGAGAGCACCGCGCCGTCGCGTTCGCGAGCGAGGTGGCCGAGACGGTCGCCCTGAACCAGATCATGGACGCGCTGACGGGTCTGGTCCTGGCGCCGGAGACTCCGGTGGCACGCCTGGTGGCCCACGACGCCGGGCACGGCGGGGGCACCATGGTGCAGACGTTGAGGGCGTACCTCGACCACTTCGGCCACGTGCCGGCCACCGCCAAGGCGCTCGGAGTGCACCCGAACAGCCTGAGGCACCGGATCGGCCGGCTCACCGAAGTGTCCGGACTCGACCTCCGCAGCCCGGAGGGCCGGCTCCTCGCCCAGCTGCAACTGCGCCTCCTCGAACACGACGGCCGGGAGGCGTGAGCTTTCGGGCGCCGCCACGAAGAGATGGCGGCGCCTTCGTGCACCGGCACAACGGGGGCGGTGTCCAACCCGCCGGCCCACCCCCCGGCGAGAACCACGCGCCGCAACACCGGAACTCGCGACGAAGACACCACCACCGCCCCGGCGGGAGCCTGGTGGTCCGCCCCACGGCATCCGGGGGCGGCCGAGACCCCGGCTCCGGGAAGGTGCACGATGCGTGGTTATGGCAAGGAGCGGCGCGAGCGGATCCTGCGAGCAGCCGTACGGCAGGGACTCCTGCAGCCCGAGACGGCCGTCCTGGCAGGTTTCGTCGACCTGGACGGCGTCGGCGAGACCGTCGCGTCCCTGCGGGGCGCGTTCCCCGACTCGCTCCGCGTCCTGCACGCGTTCGCGGCCAAGGCGAACTGTCTCGTCCCCGTACTGGAGGAACTCCGGCGCAGCGGCATGGGCTGCGAGGTCGCCAGCGCCGGTGAACTCGCCCAGGCGCTGGACGCGGACTTCGAGCCCGCACAGATCGTTTTCGACTCCCCGGCCAAGACACGGGCCGAACTGGCCCTGGCCCTGGAGCTGGGGATCACGGTGAACGTGGACGGCTTCCAGGAACTCGCGCGGCTGGACGAGATCCTGAAGACCCGCCGCTCCGGCTCGAGGATCGGCATCCGCGTCAACCCGCAGGTCGGCGCGGGCGCGATCACCGCGATGAGCACGGCCACCGCCACGTCGAAGTTCGGCATCCCCCTCGGGGACGAGGGCAACCGGCGGCGGCTGCTCCAGGCGTACCGGGACCGTCCCTGGCTCACCTGGGTGCACACGCACGTCGGTTCGCAGGGCTGCCCCCTGGACCTGATCGCCCGGGGCATCGCGGAGGCAGTGGCCTTCGCCGAGGAGGTCAACGCCCGCCTCGGCCGCCGGCAGGTGACCGGCATCGACATCGGTGGAGGGCTGCCCGTCAACTTCGCCAGCGACGAGACGACCCCCGGCTTCGACACCTACGTGGCCCGTCTGCGCGAGTACGCGCCGGCTCTGTTCTCCGGCGAGTACGAGATCATCACCGAGTTCGGGCGCTCCGTCCTGGCCAAGAACGGGTTCACCGCCGCCTACGTCGAGTACACCAAGACCGTCGGCGGCCGGCCCATCGCGATCACCCACGCCGGCGCCCAGGTCGCCACACGGACGGTGTTCGCCCCCGACGCATGGCCGCTGCGGATCGAAACCCACGACCCGCAGGGCCGCGCCAAGCACGGCCGGCCCGTACGGCAGGACGTCGCGGGCCCGTGCTGCTTCGCCGGCGACCTGCTGGCACGCGACCGGGCGCTGCCCCGCCTCGACGCCGGTGACATCGTCGTCGTTCCCGACACCGGCGCCTACTACTTCTCCACCCCCTTCCACTACAACAGCCTTCCGGAACCCGCCGTCCACGGCGCCCGCGTCGACGCCGACGGCCGGGTCACCTTCCAGCTGCTCCGCCCCGCGCGGGGCGTGCAGCCGGTCCCGGCCCTTGCCGAGAGGTGATCCCGCTCTCCGGTACGACCGGCCCTCGGCCCGAACCGCCGGGGACGCCGACCGCTGACCAAGGCCAGGGCGGCCCGAGCGGAGAACGCCTGGGCGCCTGGAGAGAACCACATCGCGAAGGAAGCAGGTATGACCGCCATGAAAGCAGGGCGCGCCCGGTCGGGGTGCTCCATGGAGAAGACGACGGCCCCGGCCCGACGGGGAACCATCGCACGACGGCTGTCGGCCGTCGGAGCAGGCTGCGGTCGGACGGCGCGTGATTACGCGCGCTGGATCTCACGGCGCCGGCGGGTCGCGGCCGACCAGTTCCTGCGGGGCGCCTGCTACGGGGCGGGCACGGCAGCGGCGGGCCTGCTGGTGGTGTGGGCGCAGACCCGTTGAGCGAACGCCACCAGCCCGGCGACCGCCCGGCCTGCCGGGCCCGGGGTGGGTGAACCCTGTTCCCGTGGATGTCGGACCGCGTCCAGGACCTACGTCCAGGACCTCCACGACCTATGTCCAGAACCTGCGTCCACGACGTGCGTCCACGACGTGCGTCGACGCGTGCGGTCCGGCGCCATCGCGGCAGCGAACGAGCACGGCCGGCCCGGAGACGCGGGGTCCTGATGCCGTCGCTATTCGGACAACTTCCCACACCCCGGAACCGTCCATCGCCGGCCGCCCGTCTGCCCCAACGGTGTGTCACAGGGGCGGACTTGTCACGGGGAGCGTGAGGTCGTGCTGCGTATCGGCTTCGGCACGGACGACCTGAACCGGCTGCGGGTGGCGGCGGGCGGTGACTTCATGTGGGAGGTGGTCCTCAGCCTGCAACTGCTCCAGAACCGGCACGCGGCCCTGGTCTTCGACCCATGGCGGAGGCAGGTGCGCGAGGGGCTCGCGCGAGCGGGGCTGATCCGGACGACCCGGGCACTGATGGAGGTGAGCCCGTTCGCCTCCTACTTCCCGGACTTCCTCACCCCCGGACTCGGCAGCCCCGACCCGGACACCGGACTGGACGCGGTGCTCTCCACACCCCGCAGACGCTTACGGCACGAACTCGCCCGGCTCTACCGGGACCGACCGATGCCGCCGGGCGCCCGACGGCTCGCCGAGGGAGGCAGCGAGGTGCTGCACCGGCTGGGGACGGCGGTGCGCGCTTATCACGCGGTGGCTGTGGCGCCGTACAAGACGGTCATCGACCGGGCCGTCGGCGCGGACCTGGCCAGACGCGCCGACTCGGCGCTGACGGCGGGCGCGGAGGGGCTGCTGGGCAGCTACCAGCCGGAGCTGCTGTCGTGGCGGGACGGCCGGCTCGAATGCGGCTACCCCTTCGACCGGGACCTTGAGCTGGACGGCCGCCCGCTGACCCTGATCCCGTGCTTCTTCTGCACCCGGCAGCCTGTTGCCCTCGCCGCCCGCGAACTGCCTCCCGTACTGGTGTATCCGCTTCCGCTCCCTCCGGGCTGCCTGACGGTGGCCGGGCCCGGCGGCGCACCCGGCTCGGGCCCGGGCTCTGCGGAGCATCTGTACCGGCTGCTGGGCCCCACCCGGGCCCGAGTACTGGAGCTGCTCGGCCGCCCGATGTCCACCAGCGGCATCGCCGCCGCTCTCCACCTGTCCCCAGCCAACGCCAGCCGCCATGCCGCGGTACTGCGGGAGGCGGGGCTGGTCGGTTCGTTCCGGGACGGGCACCGGGTGCTGCATCGGCGGACGGGGCTGGGGGAGGCGTTGCTGAACGGGAAGTGAGGGACGCGGGGGCGCGGGCAGGTGCGGTGGCGAGTCACGCGGGAGAGCGCCCGCCTCCGCCGAGGTGCGGCCGTGAGGCGGGCGCTGTGTGGTGCGGCGCGTGGGTCAGCAGTTCTTGATTTTCCAGATCGGGTCCCAGTTCCACCCCGAGGGGGCTGTGCTGCGCGCGATCGAGGTGTGGACGGCTGTGCCGCTCGAGTTGTAGAACCTGGCCACCGTGCCGTCGGTCTGGTAGTTGTAGAAGCCACCGCGGCCGCCCCAGTAGGACAGCGAGTAGGTGTTGCAGTAGTACAGGTCGAACACCTTGTACGTGCTGCGGGTCGGATCCCACACGCGGGCGCACAACCGTCCGGTCGGGCAGCTGTAGGTGGTGCCGGATATGTACCTGACGCGTTCGGCGGCCGGCGAGATCCCCGGCGAGTTCGCCAGCACACCCGCCTCCGCGTGCGCGCCCACCTGCTGCTCAGTGGAACCGACTGCCCGGGGAGCCGGGTCTGCCGCCTGCGCCGGCGCCGCGCCCAGCAGCGTGGTGAGCATCAGACCCGCCCCCGCGACGAGTCCCGCCGGCTTTCGAGTTCTCAGATGTGTCCTAGGTGACTGCATCGTGCTGTCCTCCGTGTCCCGTTTCCGTCCTGGTTCCGCTCTGCGAAGCGAAGGGTCATCCGCTCGCGCCCCATGGTGGGACGGTTCGCGCCGGGCGGACGGAACATTCGACGGATACGCAATCAAGGCGGCGGACACGTGGCGGACCCGAGGTCGTCGAGGACGGTGTGTTCCGGTTTCCGACCCGTTGTCGGGGCTCCGCGAGATGCCGTGGATCGGGGCGCATCCGGTGCTGGACCTCGGCAACACCGTTGTGTTCGGCGCCGGACCCGCCCGAGGGGACGTCGACCCGCCGGCCGATCCTGAGCCGCGGGCGTCCTGGCGCGGCCACGCCGCCGACCGGGCACTGGCGGACCTGTCTCTGGAGGAACTGACGGAACTGCGAGATCCGGTCAGGGCCGTACTGGACGCGGCTGCGCGACAGACGCCCCTGCCCGAGGCCGCGCGGAGACGGCTCAACGACCTCGCCGCTTGGCGCCCCTGCCACCTTCCAAGTGGGGGAGAACGGCCGGCTCGTGGAGAGGGAGGCAGCGGTCCAGCCGCCGGCGCGACGACCCGGCAGGCCCTCGTCCTGGCCGCCGGTCCGGAGCGGAGCACGCTGCGGCGCTGTCCCGCGCCCGGCTGCGGCATGTTCTTCCTGCCGCGCCGTCGTGATCAGACATGGTGCTCGACCAGCTGCGGCGACAGGGCTTCGCCAGCCCGGCGCCAGCACCCGCGCACGGACTGACGAGGGAACTCTTGGGCGACGGTGCGGTCCTGCGTACCTGCAAGGACACCAGCTGGACGGACAGGTGAGGGCTCGACCGGGCGGGCGGGGCTGTTCAGGACGGCCCGGGAGTGGTCATCACACCACACCCCGCGAGATCTTTCTCGCGTCACCGGGTGTCCCGTGCACTGCGGCGCTGGATGGTCTCACCGGACCTTGAGCGCCGGGGTGGCGGCCGCTCCTCACAGGCTCCGGCGGTCTGAGTCAGTCGAAGAGGGAAACGAGTCCGTACACCCAGACCGCGAGGAACACAAGGGCCGCCGCCAGGCAGCCGACGCCCGCCAGCACATCGCTGACCGTCCACGGCTCGGAGGGCGCCACGCCCTCCCCTTCCGGCTCGTCCCGGTAGGAGGCGGGGTCGTCCCAGTCGACGGGGTGCCCCAACTCCTCGGCGCAGGCGGTCCGCACCGCGACCAGCTGCGCCTCCGCGAAGGCGGTGGCGGCCTTCGCCTCGGGGCCGTGCCAGGCGAGGGCCCTCATCCGCCACCCGAAAGACCCGTACCGCGCCTCGAAGGCGGCGGTCTCGTCGGCGTTCCGGTCCTCTTCGAGGTACATCCAGCGTCCCGCCTCGGCGGCGTCGCCGTACAGCCGGTACACCTCGGCCAGACGACGGCGGAGCGTCAGATCGTGCGGAAAGGACGAGACGAGACCGCGCAGCCTCTGGCGCGCGACGGGAACCCGGCCGGCGGCCAGGTCGGCATCGACTCGGGCAAGGGTTTCTGTCGGGGGCATGAACACATGATCGGGTACCGCGCTGACCTACGTCGACCTGGTTTCATGCCCTCCGACGAGCCGCGCCGGGGGACGCGTTCGCCCGGTGGCGGACGGTTCGCCTGGCGGTGGACGGTTCGCCTGGCGGTGGACGGCCTCGGTCCGCTCCCGCCGTCGTCCGTACGCGGCCGCTGGAGAGCCGCGACGGGGAGTGCTGGACACCCGGCGCCCGCCCGGAGCCCGCTGTGCGTGGGCTCCGGCCGCCCCTTCTCCGGTCAGGTCATGGTGCTCTCCCCCACGTTCTCCATCCGCGCGTAGAGGACCACCTCGTTCACCTCCAGGTTGTTGATCAGTCGTAGGCAGGCAACGATGCCGTGGCCGACGAATTCGTCGGCGACCTCGCCGTACTCGACCTGGAACAGCGTGTTCGGAGCCTGTTCGTCGTGCGCGGCGCCACGAGGGTCGCGCCATGTGCCGCCGGCGCCGATCTCGGTGGCGGTACGCAGCACGGAGGCAATCGCGTGGGCCTTGTGCCTCGGCATGGTCAGCATGGGCAACTCCCGTTCGGCGCGCTCCAGTCGGACGCGAGGGTTTCGTCACCGAACAACAGGGCGTAGAGGAGGTCCTTCGCCTCAGTCAGCAGCGCCTCGCCTTCCGGTGAGCTGTCAGCGGTGTGCCGGGCCGAGCGTCCTGGCGCCTTTCTCGGGTGGGTCCAGGACCAAGCCGCGGTCGACCAGGACGTCCCGGTCGAGCGCGCGGTACTCCTCGACGTAGCGCCGCAGGACATCCGGATCGAGCGCCAGGGCACACACGCGACCGGCCCGTGCCCCTCGATCCTCCTGCGTATCCTCCGCGGGCGCACAGGCGCCCGCGGGCGCTCAGGCGCCGTTGGACATTGCCGGATCGCCCCCACGCCGGGGACGACGAGCCGGGCGACGGCAGCAGTCACGCGACCGACCCGCCGGGCGCCGCCCAGTGGCCGGTCGTGAGCGGCGAGGACCACGAAGCCCGGTCGCGCCATGACTGTGAGGATGTGGAGGCGCCGCCCCGGGTGGTGGTCTCGCCCGCGACACGACGTGCCCCGGTTCCGGCCACCGCGGCGCCGGGTCGGCCATGGTCCGCGTCTTGCACGTTTGCCCGGGGAGCGCGGTGGAAGAGTTGACCCCGACGACCGGCCGACCGAGTCGCCGGCGGGGACGGCCGATTCCCCTCGACGCCCCGAACAGAACAGGAGCCCGCCGTTGCGCCTCTACGCCCAGACTCCCGCACGCCGGAACCGCCAGGTGCTCGTGGACCTGATCGCCGTGACCCTGATCGCCCTCACGGTGTGGGCGGCACTCTTCGTCCGCGACACGATCATGCTGCTGGCCGAGCCCGGGCGGAAGGTCGAGAGCTCCGGAGACGGCCTCGCCGAGGAACTCGGCAACGCCGGGGACGCGGCTTCGGACGTACCGCTCATCGGCGACGTCCTGAAGAAGCCGCTCCAGTCCGCAGCCGACGCCAGCACCGGGTTCGCGGACGCCGGCGCATCGTTGCAGGAGACCGTCACTCAGGTCGCCGACGTGACGACCACGGCCATCATCGTCGTGCTCGTGCTCCTCATCCTGGTTCTGTGGCTCCCTCCGCGCCTCCTCTGGATTCGCCGGAGCGTGACCGTCCGCCGTCTCGCCGACGCGCCGGGCGGCGCCGACCTGCTCGCCCTGCGCGCCCTCACCGGCCCCCCGGCCGCCCTCGTCAAGCTGCCCACCCCGCCCGGCGGGTTCGCCGACGCCTGGCGCCGGGGCGACCAGGAGGTCATCGCCGCCCTCAGCGCGGTGACCCTCGCACACACCGGCCTGCGCCCCTGACACACACCGCCCACGGCGAGGGGTCAGCCGTCGGACGGATAACGGATACAGGCCGGGGGACCGGAGGTGTGTACGGGGGCCGCCGGGCTGCCTGCCGGTCAGGCCCCCACAAGTCCGCCGGGCCCCTGCCGGTCAGCAACCCACAAGTTCCTCGGCGACGAACCTTTCCACGAACTCCCGTGCACGGCGGTCGAGATCGGCGTACTGCGCCTCTCGCTCGGCGCCCGTGACGGCTGCGCCGACCAGGAGGTTGCCTTCGGCGTCGACGCGCTGCGGGCGCTCCTCCGCGTCGGTGAGCAGGCCGACGGTGGAATGGGAGAAGCCGCAGTAATAGGCGATGCCTTCGCTCAGATTGGTCTCCAGGACGGTGCGCATCCCCTCCACGACGGGATCGTCGGCAGTGGCGCCGGCCAAGGCAAGCCACAGCATGCGCTTGCCGGCGAGGCGGGGCTTGCTACGGCCGTAGGCGAAGCCGTAGTTCCATACGCGGTCGATCCAGCCCTTGAGGATGGCCGGCACGCTCTGCCAGTACACCGGGAAGACGGCGACCACGACATCGGCGTCGAGGACGCGCCGCATATGGGCGTGGGCTTCGTCCGAGTACACCTTCTCCCTGTTGCCCCAGTCCGGCTGGTCCGACGTGTTCATCCGCGGGTCGAACCCCTCGGCGTGCAGGTCGAGCAGGTCGATGTGGTATCCGGCGGCTTCGAGCCGGTCGGCGGCACGGCGGGCCGTGTGCGCGGTGAGGGAATCGGTGCGGTGGTGTGCGACGACCACAAGGGCTGTCCTGGCATGGCTGGCATGGCTGTCGTGCTGCGTCACGGTGTCTCCCGGCTGGTCTCGGTCGATTCGATGAACCCAGTACAGCCGCGGTGATGTAGATGATCCATAGGAGAAAAGCTCCGGAACATAGGAGATCGTCTACGATGCGTTCCGTGGATCCTCTGAGTTCCCTGCTGAGTGGCATCCGGGCCGAGGGCTCGGTCGTCTGCCACGCCGTACTGGCGGCGCCCTGGACCATCCGCTTCGCCGACGACGCACCGCTCACCATGATCAGCGTGCTGCGCGGCGGGGGGACCCTGCTGCTGCCCGACGGCACCGAGCGAGCGGTCGGCGTGGGCGATACGGCCATCGTTCGCGGCCCCGCACCGTTCCATCTCGCGGACCGTCCCGCCACTGTCCACGGCTCCCATGCCGCGTACGAGATCGCCTGCTTCGCCAGGGACGCCGAGCGCACCGCCCAGGAACTCGGCGGTATCCACTGGGGCACCGACTCGGAGGAGGTGACCGCGCTGATCGTGGGCGCCTACCGCGCCTCGGGCCACCGCCACGAGCGGCTTCTGCGTGCCCTGCCGCCCGTCCTGGTGATCAAGGAGGACGTCGAGGTCTGTGCCTGGCTGGAGACGGCCGCCGCCGACGCCGCCCAACTCTCCGCCGGCTCGCAGGCCCTGATGGACCGGCTCCTCGACTGGGCCCTGGTGTGTACGCTGCGCAACTGGTTCGACCAGGCCGGCGCCGACGCGCCCAGCTGGTACCGGGGCCTGGCCGACCCAGTCCTCGCCCCCGCCCTGCAGGCCTTCCACGACCGGCCCGCCGGGGCCTGGACGGTGGCGTCGCTGGCCGCACGAGCCGGCGTCTCCCGGGCGCTGTTCGCCAAGCGCTTCACCAAGCTGATGGGCCGCCCGCCCCTCGCCTACCTCACGGAATGCCGCATGGACGAGGCCGAGGCGCTGCTGACCGACACCGACCTCAGCATCGCCCAGATCGGAAGGTCCGTCGGTTATGCCGACGCTTTCGGCTTCAGTGCCGCGTTCAAACGCCACAAGGGCCTGAGTCCCAGTACGTTTCGCGCCGCGGCGGCCTGAGTTCCGGTACGGCGACCAGGTCGTTCCGCCGCAGGCGGGTCGTCGTCCCCTCGGGGCGCTGCCACTGGGCCTGTCCGGTACCCGCGGCGTCGCTGCCTGCGGGCACCGTGCGGCCCGTACTACTGCACAGCTAAGCGACTGATCGTGCCGTTGGGCTCCCTCGGCGCGGCCGGGGACGTTGTGGCTGCCGTCCGTGGCTTTGCTGCCGCCGACCGCGCCGTCGGGCGTGCCGCTGTAGGCCGCCGTGCTCGTGAAGGCCCGAGTGCGACGCGGTGCTCTTCGCCGTACGGGGTAAGCGGCCTGCACATCGCCCGCTTACCTGGAGGTACAGATCATGGTCGTAGGGATAGTTGCCGCGGTTTGCGTTCTGCTGCTCGTTCTGGGGTTCCTCTTGCCGAGGCTCTCCCACGGTCCCCAGAAGGGGACGCAGAGGTCTCTGGGACTCGGAGCACGAGGGGCCAACAAGGCTCCAGGAGCCCTCGGCCGATGGCTGAGCAAGCCGTTCCACAGCAGTAACCGCGCTGTCGGGCGCAGTGCTCGTGTCGGGCGCAAGGGCCGTTCACGGCTGCCGTTCTGACCTTACGCACTATCACCCACGCAGTTCGCGCAAAGACCCCGGCCACGAGGGAGAGGGGGTGCGGAACGTGACTCGGAGGGCCTGCTGCGGGCAGGTACGGGCGCTTGGCCGGTTCCTCGGCACACCCGCACCATCGGTCGGACGAGCGAAAGGTCACGGGCTTGTCGCCCGAGAAAACAACGCGCAGGTGCCTGCCCGCCACGGCAGCGCAAAGCCCGACGCCACCCCGGTACACCTGCTCGACGACAGCGCGGTGACCGGACGATGATCCGCATCGCGACATCGGACGAGCTGCCCGGGCGTCCGAGGGGCGGCGTCGGTGAACTCTCGCACGGCGTCGATGTCGTCGGCCTGGACGGCCCGGTGGTGGCTGTATCGCGCTGATCGCCGCGTTGGGGTCAGTGTGGTGGCGTCGGGCGGGGGAGAGGTCGGGTCGGGCGCGATGCCGACGTGCGGGGCGGTGCCCAGTGGACGCAGGCGACGCGGGCGACGACACCGCCCCCGCCTTCCAGACGGCGCTCGCCGAGCACCGGGCAACCGCGTCAGCCGACCGGACGACGAGAACTCCGGTTGAGCCGGGCAAGCCACTGCGCTGCTGTCCGCGGCTGCGCCAGGAACTCACCCGATGTCGTCGGCGTGGCCACTGCCCGACGGAATTCATGACGATTCATGACGAGCGGCTGCTGCTGCCGGCTCGCCGAACAGCAGCACGTGCCGGACGTTGCTGCTCGACCAACATGCCGGGATGGGCGTGCTGGTCGAGCAGCCGGGCTTAGGCGGCCTGGTCCCAGCCGTTCTGATCGTCGTCCCCGTCGGGCGGGCACTGCGCGGTCTTCTCGCGGGCGCGCAGGACGGCCCAGGTGAGAACGGAGGCACAGGTGAGGTACCAGGGCAGCGGCCAGATGGTGCCCCACCACGGTGCCCGCGGAGCGAGAACGAGGTCGAGGGCGGCCGTGGTCATACCGGCGGCCAAGCTCCAGCACAGCAGGCGCCCGGCCCACTGGACGGCGAGAGTGAGCCGGCACGGACTTAAGCGGTGTCGGTGGGTGGCGCTGGAGCAGGGCATGCGTCTGCCCAGTGTGTTCATCCGGGAAAGGCCTTCACAGCAGGGGCGGTTGCCGCGGGCTGGGGGACCACGCATGCGGGACGTCGCAAGTGTGCATTCCGTGAAGCCGGGCACGCAGTCGCGTCAGGTGATCACCACAACCTCTGAGACAACTTCTCCCCTCAACTGTTTCCCGCGCTCACCGGCAAGAACGACCAGTGAGCGCCGCCCGGCAGTGTGTTTGACAGGGTGATATCTGACCGAAAGGGACCGCTCACTGACCGCAGGTGCCCGCGAACCGCACGAGTTCAAAGGATTTCAGTCAATGTGAGGCCCGAAGCGAACGGCGGAAGTATCGATTCCGCCCCTTTTGCATCGTGGCTCACGTGGGAGCATCCTGGTTTGTCCCATTGAAGCGGAGGGGCTGATTCCGGCATGCATGCGTTCGAATATTGAGGGCACGGAGTCGCGAGTGGTCAACTGCTTGTGGGAGCTTGTGGGCGCTGTTGGCGCGAAATCCAGGGCTGCTCGCACCAGCGACTCGTTGGACGGGCGGTGCGCTCCTTGTCAGAGGCGGCTGGCAGCATCACCGCCATGAACGTCATCCGCGCCACCCCTCCGCGGCCGCTCGACGTCGCCGCCTTCCCTCAACTGTGCCCGTTGGCGCGCCCGGCGCTTCGGCTGCATCCCCGCCCCGGTTCTCCGTCGCCGTACGACAGCTCGGTCGGCGGGCCGCTGCTGTGACCCGCTCGGCAGCCTTGGCCGTACTGCGACAAGTGGCACGAGGGAGCAAGTCACCGAGAACCCACACTTTCTGGAGTTGAGCAAGGACCTGCGGCAGCAGCTGGCGGACTGGCGCCTGTGGCAGGCGGACGGCGCTGTGGTGGACGCTTCCTATGAGGTCGCGCCGGAGGAGTTCTACATGGACGAGCTGTCCGTCGCCCCAGGCTGGAAGGTCGGTGGCTGGCCCTCCTGGGGCCTCACTGATCCCGTCGCCCGGTTCTGCGTCGCCTGTGGCGCCGAGATGAGCCCGCTGCTGACCATCGCATCAAGCGAATGGAACGCCGGCAGCGGTTGGATCCCCTACGAGGACCAAGCCCTCGCCGCGCTCGACGCCGTCGGCGTGGCGAACCCGCCGGGGGTCCAAGTCTCCAGGGGCAACCATCTACAGCTGTACGTCTGCGCGAAGTTCCATTCACATACCGACCTGATCCAGTAAGGAGATGAACTGGTCCCGGTCCAAGGGCCGGGCGGTCGGCGGGGGACCCTTGGTTCGGTGCCGTCGATCATGCCGGTCGCCGGCGCCGAGGTGGCCAATGACTTCAACCAGCCTTCGGAGCCGGTCGCGTGAGGGCTGTTCACCAGCTCGGCGCGCCATCAGTGATGCCGAGGGAGACCGGGGCGGGGGTGAGGTGCCTGGGCCCGCTCGCCGAGCGCGCTCACGGCTTCCACGGCGCGTCACCGTGGCCACTGCGGCAAGAGGAGGGCTTCAGGGTTCGACCCGAAGGCCTTGCAGATCGCCCAGCTCGGTGATGAGCGGTCGGGCGAGGTGGGGCCACATCCGCTTTCTCCAGCGAATCGAACATGGTCGTCGTCACGCCACCGTCGGCGTCCGAGCATGAGAGCTGCCGCCCGAGTCGGGTTACGGGTTCGCGAGACGGATAAGGAATGTGCGGAGTGATGAGACAAAGCATGGCGGACGTCGCGCTGGATGCCCTTCGGGCCGGCGCCTCCCAGCTGGAGCCCGGATGCCGACGCAACCTCCTCCCGTCACTCCCAAGGGGACGACCTGTCGTCGTCGATGTCTGGATCGACGGTTCCCTCGGGTTCGCCCTGGTCGTCCACCGCCGTGGTGACGGCCTTGTGGCTGAGGAGCTCTACTACTCCCTACAGAACGACAATGGCGATTGGATGAGCTGCGAGCACGTCACCGGAGCCTTCTTGGGGCTCGCCTCCCAGATGCCTACGGTGCCCAGGAGCTCGCCAGGCGGTTCGCCCCTTGCGGCGGTGTCCGAGTCCGAGGCTCTCCTCTATACGGGCCGTAGCGAGGCCGAAGACGGGTACGAACCTGTACGCGCGCTGACAGTTCTCATCGGCGAAGAACTGATCGCATCGCGATCGAGGACAATGCGCAAGGGGTTCTGACGCCAGGCGGACAGGCCGGCATGGACGTGAGATCACCCCTCATCCTGCTCGTGCTGCTCCCCGGACGACAACTGCGCGTGTCTGCCCTGCGCGTCGAAGGATCCTCCTGCGCGGTGATCGGTGCCCCCATGGAGGCTGTGCCGTCCGACAATTGAGCCTTCGTCGGATCGCCCCGGATCGGCGGGGTGGCGCTGCCGCTCGGCCGCCGACAGCTGCGTAGCGGCGGCCACGCCGAACGAGGACTGCGAGCTCATCCGCGTCCAGCCGCGAGTCCTGTCGGCGCCGCGTGTCGGGCGCACCCATACGCCGACGGTGGAAGACATCGTCGGTCAGGAGCTCGGCGTCCGGGAGTGCGCTGACTGGTAGAGGTCGGTACAGATCCGTACCGCGCTGCCTCGCCGGTCGAGCGCCGCCTGAACGGCACTCCTGGTGAACGCGGGAACGATCACCGGCTCCAGCGCCTGGCATCTCTCCGCCCAGGGCAACGCACCCAGAACGTCGCTCCGCCTCGTCAGTGCTCCGGGCGTCTATCTTGCAGTTCAAGATCACCACGCAGCGGTACGGAAACCGTACGGAGTTTGTACGCAATGAGTACGCGCTCTGTACGGTTTATGGGGTAAGGTGCCGGTCAGGAGGCGTTCTATGTCCGAGTTGTTCGACGCGGTCGACGCGCTGGTCGCGTCCCGCTCTCCGCTGCCGTCGGTGGAGGAGCGCAGGCGGCTGCGCCAGGCGCACGGTCTGACGCTGGATGAAGTCGCCACCGCGCTGAAGGTGCGCCGGGCCACGGTGTCCGGCTGGGAGTCGGTCAAGAAGCCGACTGAGCCCCGTGGCCCGGAGCGTGAGGCGTACGCGCGGCTGCTGGAGAAGCTCGCCGAGCTCTATCCCGCTGCCTCGGTGACGGAGGAGCCGGCCGCCCCGGCGGCGTCGGCCGCCTCCACCGTCACGCCCGCCCCGCCGGAAGCGGGGACTCCGTCCACAGAGCAGGGCCCCGAGGCTGCGACCATGACCGCGACCGAGAACGCTCAGCCCCCCGCCACTGCTCCCCCCGCCACTGCTCCGGCATCCGCGCCGCGTCCGGTGCGCACCAGCAGGCCGTCGCCGATGTCGCGCCGGCCGGGCACGAAGAAGGGGGCCCCGGCCGGAACCCCGGTCGGCACCCCGGCAGGCGGTACCGACCCGCGGTTCGAGAACGGCCCGCTGACGGTCGTCGACGTCGACGCCGACGGGCAGGTGCTGGCGTACTGCACCGGAGGCCTGGTCCTGGACGTGCCCGCCAAGTCGATCCCCGCCCTGGTGGAGTGGACGTTGCGCGAGGCGAGGCTCGGCCAGCCGAAGCTGTCCGGGCCGGGCAAGGACGCCGACCCGTTGCTCGTGCTGACCGAGGCCGCGCTGGAGCGCTACGGCCTGCCCACCACCCTTACCGACGAGGAGAAGCTCGCCGGACGGATCCCCGAAGGGCACAAGGTCATCAAGCAACTGGTCCGCGCCGACTGGAAGCTGACCAAACGCGGCTTCGGGCCGTGGGCGCGGATCTACCGCCCCGCCACCGGTTCGGAGCGGGCCTGCGTCCAGCTGTGCATCCCGTCGTGGAACGCGCTGGACACCCGGCACTGGGGCGAGGCCGCACAGCTCCCGCCGGCCGAACTCGCCCGCGTCCTGGGCGTGTACGCCTCCCGGGTGATGACGCCGCGCGGCTCGACCGCAGTGACCGGCCTGGAGCTGATGACCGCGCTGCACCCGCCGACCCGCGCCACCGCGCCCGACGCGGCGGGGAAGCGGCACTCCGAGCACAACCCCGGCTCCCTCGGGAAGGACCCGGTCGACTGCGCGCCGTGCGAGGCCCCCGACGGGCACCCACTCCTCAAGGACCTGCCGCGCTTCCACGTGCGAGGCCCGGCGGAAAAGCTGTTCGAGGAGGCGTACGACTGGGCGCGGCCGATGACCGATGCCGAGTGCACCCTGCGGCACCTGGTCGGCATCGACGTCAACATGGCCTTCGCCGCCGGTGCCAACGGCCTGGTCGTCGGTCTCGGAGCGCCGACGCACGTCAAGGCACCGCTGTTCGATGCGAAGCTCCCCGGCTCGTGGCTGGTCGACCTCAGTCATGTGAACCTGTCGCGGGTGAAGGCCGGCAAGGAGTGGGTGGAGCTGGACGGCTCGCTGCTGCCCAGCCCGTTCACTCCGAAGGGCGAGCACCCCGAGGGCCCGGCCTGGTACGCGACGCCGACCGTCGCCTACGCGGTGGAACTCGGCTACGAGGTGCGCCCGCTGGAGGCGTACGTCCGCTACGACAACGGCCGCTACCTGGACGGCTGGTACCAGCGGCTCCGTGACGCCTACCTCGCCACCATGGCCGACCTCGGCGTCGGCGCCGACCTCGCGCCGGCCGACTTCCTCGCCGCGATGGACGGCTACCAGAGCCGCGACCCGGAGCTGGGACTCGTCGTCTCGGCGATCAAGGCGACGGTCAAGGGCGGCCTGGGCAAGCTGCGTGAACGCCCCCGGGGCGAGGGCTGGAGGCCCGGCGAGCCGTGGCGCGCCCTGTCCCGCCCGACGTGGCGGCCGGACATCCGCGCGGCGGTCATCTCCCGCACCCGCATCAACCTGCACCGGAAGATCGTCAGGCACGCGGCGTTCACCGGGCAGTACCCGGTCGCGATCCTGTCCGACTGCGTCGTCTACGCGGCCGGCGGCACGTCGCCGCTGGACTTCCTGCCGTACCGGGACGGCAAGCCGCTGCCCGGCGGTTTCAAGCTCGGCATCAACCCCGGGCTGGTCAAGCACGAAGGCACCCAGACCGTCCTGTGGGGCGAGGAGGTCCGCGAGCGGTTCAACGCCCCGGAGCTCAACCTCGCCCGCTACATCAAGGACGGCACCGTCACCGGCGTCGACGACGGAGAGTAGGAGTAGGCGACGATGAGCCTGTTCGGGGACGGCCTGGAGGCCGCGGTGCAGAAGGCGTTCACCCGCCCGGCGCCCAAGAGCGCCGGCGCGCAGATGCGGTACCTGGTCAAGCAGATGAAGGGCACCAAGGCGGTCGCACAAATGCTGCGGATCTCCCAGCGCACCGTCGAACGGTACGTGAAGGACCAGATCAAAAAGCCCCGCCCGGACCTCGCCGCACGCCTGGAACGCGAGGTGAAGGCCCGCTGGCAGCCGCAGATCCGGGCCAGGGCCCGGCAGAAGGCGGCGACCACCGGCGGCATCGTCATCGACACCCGCGCCCGCATGGGCTACACCGCCCCGATCGGCTCGACGGACCAGGACCGCATCCGGCACCTGACCGTCGCCCTGCCTCCGCAGTACGCCGCCCGGCTCTTCGACGCGCAGGCAGCCGGCGCCGGCGACCAGCAGCTCCAGGAGATCGCCGCCGAAGGGCTCAAGGAGGTGTACTTCCAGGACGGCGGCCGCCGCGCCGGCTCCCTGGAGGAGGTCCGGTTCACCGACATCGAGCACCTGGAGTTCGACCTGTAGAGCTGCGTCCCGGACAGCGCGCGAGCCTCCGGTTGTGGCCGGGCAGCCGGTTCGCCGAGGCAGTGCAAGCCGTACGTACGCAGCCTGCCCCCGGTCACCGGACCGACGCCGGAGAGCGCCGAGACCGAGCGTGGCCGAAGCCACCGCTCGATGGCTCCTGCTTCGATCGCCGTGGTCATGCCGGGCGGCGTGGACCAGCCGCCATCGTTGGCAGCATCCGGTTCGGGACAACAGGCGCCGTCGTCCGCACACCGTGCGGGGCCGGACGGCTGCCCAGGAAGGGCCGGTGCTCCGCCGTGTCCGCGGCGCCTCGCCCGGTGCCGGCACTCACCGTCCCGCCCGCAGGGCCCGCCGCCGTGCCACCGCCTGGCCGACCGCCGCGCTGCGTCGGGACCCGCCGCCATTCTCCGCCAAGCCGCGCGTACTGATGAGGGATGCCGTGAGAAGCGGACTGGTGTCCTCATGAGTCAGGAACGAGTGGGTGCGGTGCGGTCAGGCGGCGGGCCATGTCCGCTGCGGAGCCCCAGCAGACCGGGGGAGGAGGAAGAGGCCGCTCAGCCGGCCCGGCCTCCCACCCGTGCCAGCCCCAACTCGTAAGCCGCGATCACGGCCTGCGCCCGGTCCCGCAACTCCAGCTTCGTGAAGAGCCGGTTGATATGGGTCTTCACGGTGTGATCCGTGATCGTGAGACGGCTCGCGATCTCCGCATTGGACAGCCCCCGAGCGATCAGGGTGAGCACCTCCGCCTCGCGCGCCGTGAGCTCTCCGACGGAGTGAACCGGCAGCCGCGATGTGCGCGCATGCACGAACTCGCCGATCACCCGCTTGGTTATCTCCGGTGAGAGCAGTGCGTTCCCGGCCGCTACCACTCGCACCGCGTGCAGCAGTTCGGGAAAGGTGGCGTCCTTGAGGAGGAAGCCGCTCGCCCCGGCCGCGAGCGCGTCGTACACGTACTCGTCGAGGCCGAAGGTCGTCAGGATCAGGACCTTGGTCGTGCTCTCGGACCCGGCCAGAATCTCGCGGGCCGCCTCGATGCCATTCTTGTGCGGCATCCTGATGTCGAGGAGCACGAGGTCGGGACGGGTCTCGGCGGCGATGCGTACAGCCTGCACCCCGTCCCCGGCCTCGCCCACGACCTCGATGTCCTCCTGCGTGTTGAGGAGGTTGACAAAGCCGGTGCGGACGACCGCCTGATCGTCGGCGACCAGTGCCCTGATCACACCCGTCTCCTTCTCCATGCCGATCACCTGGTCCCCCAGGGAAGCTCCGCCTCCACCAGGAAACCTCCGTCCGGGCCCGCTCCCGCGCTGAGCCGGCCGCCGACCAGGGCCGCCCGCTCCCGCATCCCGGTCAGGCCGTGGCCCGCGCCCGAGCCTGGACCGCAAACCGGGCCGGGGCCGTCGTCGCGGATGCGCAGCGTGAGCAACTGGTCGGCGCCGTAGTCGATCTCCACAACGGTACGGGCACCGGGCGCGTGCTTACGCGCGTTGGTCAGCGCCTCCTGGGTGATGCGGTAGGCGGACAGCTCCCACGCGGCGGGCAGCGGCACTCGCTCCCCGGTGACCCGCAGCTCGGCCTCGCCGCCCACCCTCCGGTGCTGCTCGACCAGTTCGGCGAGATGGTCGAGGGTCGGCTGCGGGGCGGTGAGGGCCGTGTCCTCCTGCCTCTGGGGGGCACGCAGGACACCGAGGAGGCGGCGGAGTTCGGCCATCGAGGAGCGGGCGGTGCCGGCGATCTGCTGGAAGCCGTCGCGGGCCTCGGGGGTGAGCCCGGGGGTGGTGTATGTGGCGCTCTCGGCCTGCACGGCGATCATCGACACCGAGTGCGAGACGATGTCGTGCAGCTCACGGGCGATGGCCGCCCGTTCGGCCTCGGCGGCCTGCTGCCGCTCCATGGCGATCAACTGGGCCTGGGCCAGGTTCCGTTCGTTGCGGGTCTCCTCCCGGGAACGTACCGCGTCCCCCATCATCACGGCCCCGAACATGACCACGGTCAGCAGGAACGCCTCGGCGAACAGGCTGAGCGAGCCCTTCTCCCAGAGAGCGGGCACCGGCAGATCCATCCGCGACCACGTGTTGATGTGCACCAGGTTCACGCACAGCGCCCCGAGCGCGGCGCCCGCCACGGTCACCGCGGGGTGCAGTACCCGGTTGCGGCCCAGGGTGTAGCAGCCGATCAGCCCGCTCGCCATGGTCGAGACATACAGGTTGACGTCCCCGGCGAACCCGAGCAGCCCCGCGGCGACTGTGAGCACCGCGGCGGGCGGGAACGACCGCCGCCACATCAACGAGGCGGAGGAGACGAGGACCCCGGTCGTGGTGGTGACGGATCCGGGGAAGGCGAGCAGCTCGGCCACGGCACCGGCGGTCAGGGCACCACCGGTGACCCAGGGGTAGGCGGGAGCGGCGATCCAGGCGCGGAGCCGCTGATGAAGGGACGTACTCATGCGTCCATGGTCCGTGTTGGCGGGGGTGCGCGCGTCACCGCACGGGTTGAGCCTGCGGCCCGGTGTCATGCCACGGGTTGAGCCCCGGGTCCGGAGTCTCGGTTGACGCCGTGCGACCTGCGGATTCCTACCGTCGATGGACATGAGGAAGCGTCTTGGGAGATACGTGTGTCACACCCGGTATGTGCGTCACGAGCGGTACGCGTGGGCCGGCTGCGCGGTCGTCGCGCTGGCGCTCGCCGTGGTCTCGGATCTGGGACCGCATCGGGTGTGGGGGGTGGTGGCGGGGGCGGCCTACGCGGCCGCGGCGGTCCTGGCAAGCGGTGCGCGCTCCCGCCCCGCCGCCCGGGTGGTCGCGGTGGCCGGGGCCGTCGTGGTGCCGCTCGTCTCGTTGGTGACGGCCGGGCTCGGGCAGCTGGAGGTCGCGGTCGTCGAGCGGTCGGGGCAGCTGCTGCTCACGACCGGCAGCCCGTACGTCACCGGCGCCACGGCCGTCGCCGACTTCAACCCCTACCTGCCCGGGATGGCGCTCTTCGGTGTGTTGCCCGGGGATGCGCGCTGGTGGCTGGGCGGCGCATTCGTGGCGGCCCTCGCCGCGGCCGGCCTGCACCGGGCCCGGCTCCTCGCCTGTCCGCTGGTCGCGTTGCCCCTCGCGGTGGGCGGGAACGACCTTCCGGTCGTCGGCCTGATGTGCCTCGGCCTCGTACTCGCCGGGCGGGGGCGGCCGGGCCGGGCGGGGCTGGTGCTCGGCGCCGCCGCCGCGCTCAAGTGGACGGCGTGGCCCGCGCTGCCCGTGGCGCTGGCGCTGATCGCGGTACGCCGGGGCGGCCGACCCGCGCTGCGGTACGCGACCGTGGCCCTGTCCACCGCCATGGCGGCGGTGCTGCCCTCCGTCCTCACCAGCCCCTCTGGCTTCTACCGGAGCGTCATCGCCTTCCCGCTGGGCCTCACCGACACCACCTCGCCGGCCGCGAGCCCACTGCCCGGCCATCTGCTCGCGGCGTACGTCCCTGAGGGCAGGGTGATCGCGCTCGCGCTCCTCGCGGTGAGCGCGTTGCTGATCGCGGTGTCGCTGGTGGTTCGACCGCCGAGGACGGTACGGGTGGCGGCCGCCCGGCTCGCCCTCGGTCTGAGCCTGGCGATGGCACTGATGCCCGCGACCCGCTTCGGCTATCTCGTCTATCCACTGGTGCTCGGGACGCTGGCGTACCGGACGCAGCAGCGCGGCAGCACCACCGCGACCCCCGCCGCCCCCGTCACCCCCATCGCCCCTTCCAAGAAGGAGGCCGCCGTATGACGCACGGCACCAGCCCCCGCACACTGATCGTCACCAACGACTTCCCGCCCAGGCAGGGCGGCATCGAGACGTTCGTCCGTGAACTGGCCGACCGGTTCCCACCCGACGAGGTGGTCGTCTTCACCTCGTCGCCGGACCCGGCCACGGCGGAGCCGGCACCCGACGAGTCCTTTCCGTACCCGGTGATCCGTCACCGGGCACGCACCCTCCTGCCCACGCCCCGGACCACCGCGCACGCCGCATCCGTGGCCCGCCGGTACGGCTGCGACCGGTTGTGGTTCGGCGCGGCAGCACCGCTCGGCCTGATGGCGGGCCGGCTGCGGCGGACGACGGACATCCGCACCGTCGTCGCCACCACGCACGGCCACGAGGTGTGGTGGGCCCGCACCCCCGGGGCCAGGGCCCTGCTGCGCCGCATCGGAACGGAGGTCGACACCCTCACCTGGCTGGGCGCGAGCACCCGCCGACCGATCGAGGCGGCCCTCGTCCCCGGGGCCCGCACCGCGCGCCTGGTCCCCGGCGTGGACACCACGGCCTTCCACCCCTTCCTGGACGGCGGCCCGATGCGGGCCCGCTACGGTCTGCACCGCCGCCCGGTAGTCCTGTGCGCGGCCCGGCTGGTCCCGCGCAAGGGCCAGGACACCCTGATCAGGGCACTGCCCTGGATCCGCAGGGTGCTCCCGGACGCCATGCTCCTGCTGGTCGGCGACGGACCTTACGCCGCCGAACTACGCCGACTCGCCCAGGCCGAAGGAGTCGTGGATGCGGTCGTCTTCGCAGGCGGCCACCCCCATCACGCCCTCCCCTCCTTCTACGCCGCCGCCGACGCCTTCGCCATGCCCTGCCGCACCCGCAGACGCGGCCTGGAGGTAGAAGGCCTGGGAATCGTCTACCTGGAGGCCGCCGCGTCCGGGCTGCCCGTCGTGGCAGGTGACTCGGGCGGCGCCCCCGACGCGGTACGCGAGGGAGAGACCGGCTACGTCGTCGACGGTCGCTCGGTGGCGGCGACGGCGGACCGCCTGTCCAGACTCCTCCTCAACCCCGAACTCGCCCGAGAGATGGGAGAGAAGGGCCGTCACTGGGTCCAGAAGGAATGGACCTGGGACCGCTCCTACGCGACTCTGGCGGGGCTGCTCCAACAACCAGTGGGGCAGCGGAGTGAGTGAGCGCGAACCGTACCCGAGCGACTTGTCAGAGGAACGGTGGCGCTGCTCGCGTGCCGCGGTATGGAACGCACGACGCGCGGCCGGCCCGGAAATGCTGACCGCGCGGGTGAGGCCGTCGTGGAGGGCGGTGAGGGTGTCGGCGGCCGAGGCGCCTGGCCCTGAGTACCCCCGATGCCGCGCACCCGATGCCGCGGTGGCGTACCGACGATGCACTCGCGCGGGAAGCCACTCCAGTGATCAACGCGTCGAGGGCGACCGGAAAACCTGACGAGACGCAGCCGACAGCGGCCCCGGTCATGCCGCGACATCAGCGCCGGATCGGTTCTGGTTCACGCCCCTAGGCGTCGGCGAGGAGAGGGTCGTACGGGGTGCTCGTACGGCGGCCCGACATGAAGGAGAGGAAGTCGCCCACGAAGGAGCTTTGACCGCAGACGCCGTCGGTGGTGGTGGTGAGGTCGCGGTGGAAGGCGGTGCGGAAGAGGGCCCGGTACTCGTCCGCGTCGATGGCCCCGTTGCCGTCCTTGTCGGTGGCGTCGAAGAGCACCTCGGCGAGGCGGATAAGCGCGGGTCCGGCGAGGGAGGGGACCGCGGCGGCGTACTCGTCGGCGCTTACGCGGCCGTCGCCGTCGGTGTCGAGCGCGGCCTGGAGCTCGCGCCACCAGGCGGCGAAGGCGTCGTAGAGCCGGGTCTCCTCGGGCTCGTCCAGGTCGAGACGGGTGGAGAGTTCGCGGGCCATGGCGGCGAGGTCGGGCCAGTCGAGGTGGCCGTCGCCGGTCTGGTCCAGCACCTGACGGAAGAACTCCTCCGCCGAACGTCGGCCCTCCCCCGTGCCTGCCGCAGGTGCCGGTCCGGGGCCGGGGTCGGGGTCGCCGCCCAGCGGTGTGAGGAGGCGGAGCAGGGCCGACGCCCGCTTCATGCGGGCGCGCAGGGCGGCTACGGTCCGGGCGCGGGGGTCATCACTGCCGGGTGGGAGCGAGAGAACTTCGATGATGCTCTCGGCGTTGATCCAGCCCTTGGGCAGGAAGCGGGCGAGCCCGGCGGTGAGGTAGGCGCCCTGCATGAGGGTGTTGGCGCCGGGCATCTCCGGCAGGCCGGCCCGGCGCCGGTACGGCTCTGGGAGCGAGGCGACGGTGATCGCGCCGAGCAGCGGGCCGGCGACGGCCCGGCCGGCCGCCCACAGCGTCGGCGCGCCGTCGAGCAGCGCCGGGGCGGGCAGGTGGTCGAAGAGCCGGTAGAGGATGACGCGGGCCGCCTCGGTGTTCTCCAGCTCGTCCTCGACGACCCGGTCGAAGTACCGCCAGAAGTCGTGGAGCTCCTCCGGGAGCTCCGCGGCGTCGCCGTCGAGGGCGGCGAGGAACGCGCGGTACTCCGCGTACATCCGCTCCATCGTGTCCTGGTCGAGCGGCTGGCCGCTCAGCCGGAGCATGGTGACGGCGCTCTCGAAGAGGGTGGCGACCACCCAGGCGCGGGTCGCGCGGTCCATCGCGTCGTAGGCCCGGCCGCGGGAGTCGGAGCCGCTCATGCGGGCGTGCAACCGGTTGAGCCGGGCGGCCTCCCGTTCGCGAACCGCCGGGTCGGTGCCGAACATGCGCCGCATGCTGAGGAAGGTGTTGCGCAGCCGGCGCCATGGGTGGGTGACGAATGTGGAGTTGTCGACGAGGGCGGCGCCGATCTGCGGGTGCGCGGCCTCCAGCACCGTTGCGCGGATGATGGCCAGCGCCCAGCGCGGGTCGTCGAAGAAGGCGTGGAACTGCGATTCCTGGCCGAACAGGGGCGCCTCGTCGGCCGTGCCCGTGGTTCCGGTCGTCATAATGGGTCTCCGTTCGTCCGGGGCGGCACGCCGCCGAAGCGGCGGTCTCGGCACCGGTAGGTGTGCAGGCAGGCGAGGAAGTCGGGGGCCCGGAAGTCCGGCCAGAGCACCTCGGGGAAGACCCACTCGGCGTAGGCGACCTGCCAGAGCATGAAGTTGGAGATGCGCTGCTCGCCGGAGGTGCGGATGACCAGGTCCACGTCGGGGGTGTCGGGGAACGGCAAGTGG
Organism: Streptomyces gobitricini; assembly: GCF_039532985.1. Taxonomy (NCBI): domain Bacteria; kingdom Bacillati; phylum Actinomycetota; class Actinomycetes; order Kitasatosporales; family Streptomycetaceae; genus Streptomyces; species Streptomyces gobitricini. The sequence goes on from NZ_BAAASR010000007.1 coordinate 86,849, forward strand.
TCCGCGAAGAGCCGCTCGGTCACGTCGTCGGCGGGAGTGCCGCTGCGGATCAGCGACCTCGCCGCTTCGACGATGTCCCGGCGCCCGCCGTGGTCGAAGGCGACGGTCAGCGTCATCCCCCGGTTGTCGGCGGTCAGCGTCGTCAGGTCGTCGAAGTCCTGAGCCAGCTCACCGGGGATGCGCGGGTCGGCGACCCCGAGGAAGCGACAGCGGATGCCGCGGGCCAGCAGCAGCGGCGCGTGCTTGCGTACGACCCGGCGGACCAGGCGCATCAGGTAGTCGACCTCAGCGCCGGGGCGGTTCCAGTTCTCGGTGGAGAACGCGTACAGGCTGAGCCACTCGACACCGGCGGCCCGAGCCGCCTCGATGATGTCGATCACGGTGGTCTCGGCGGCCCGGTGGCCCGCCGTGCGCGGAAGTGAACGTCGCTGCGCCCAGCGGCCGTTGCCGTCCATCACGCAGGCCACGTGCCGCGGCACCGCACGCGCCGGTTCGTCGTCCGGCCGCTGCTCGCCGAGCCCTGCGCCCCGCCGTTCCCGGCCCGGCCCGCCACCCGGTCGCTGCCCGTCGGGCGCATCGCCGCGCCGTTGCTCGCTCGGCCGGTCCTCCATCGCCGCTCGTGCGAGCGGGACGCCGTGGTCCCTCATGCCCGGACCCGTCCCGTCCGGAGCGGCACGATCAGCCGTACCGTCCTCGGCCACGCCCAACCCGTCTCACCGCCCCCGCCTCGCCCACGCCCCACCGGCGCGTTGCCTTTCAGGAGTTTGACAGCGCGAAAGGGCCCTGACCGGCCAAACGGGTGGCCGTCACCCTTGGGACATACGTCCAATGCCTTCGCTCCCGCACGGGGCGGGAGGGCTCTTCATCGTGCGGGAATGCGCGGCATCGCGGGTGACGATGCCGCGCCGCATCCACTCCGTACGCATCCGGGACGTTTTCCGTCGTCAGTCTCCGTTCGAGCCGTCGACAAGGTTGCGGTCTGCGGCCAAGGGAGTATGTGAAGTGGGCCCGCCACCTCGTGACGCAGACCTGCCCGCCGGGGCGGTGACGGGCACCACGATGCGGGGTGCGGGGCGGCGGTGGGCACAGTGCGGCGCACCGCCCGGCGATGGTGCACCCGACGCGCGCGGTGCGCACCACACGGCCGGGTACACGCCGGCCGGCGCGGGATGCGCGTCGAGGGCCGGCCCACGCCGATGGCCTCCGGCTGGCGCAGGACATCGACGACGTTCCCGTCGTCCTGGGTGAGGGACTGATCGCGAAGCCGATGACCGCGTGGGCGATGCGGTGTCGGCGTCCTGCGTCTCCACGGCGGATGCTTCGGCCTCAGTGTCGCTGTGCAGCGGGGGTGGAGGGATGACGTCCTCGCTCCGGTTCTGGTCGCTGGGTTCCGGCGGCTCTGGTCACCATGCCTTGATGACCGGCGCGTCGGGGGCGTGCTGGGATGCGGTCGCGGTCTGCGGCCTGCCAGCGCGGGAACGTGTCCTGCACGGCGTCCTCGGCGTCGGCGGCCGAGCCGAGCAGACGGTACGCGCGTGCGAGGCCAGCCGGCCCCGGCAGGGTGGTGCAGGACGCCCCGGACGGCGTGACCCGCCCGGAGCTGCGCCGCCAGCGTCCTGGCTCGCGTGGGTGTGGAGGCGGCACGAGACTGCACCGCCCGATGTCCAGCCGTTCCTTCCGGCCAGATCACGGCCTCGCCGTCCAGGACCGTTCCCGATCCAGGCCACGTCGTCCGCCAGCCACGGCAAGCGCTGTGGGGCAGCAGCCGCATGCCAGCTGCGATCAGGTCGATCCACACGGCGGTGACGCCCTGGCCCGACCGCGCTCCGCAGGGGGACGGTGGCCGCGTTGCGGAACATCACCATCCGGTGGCCGCCGTTCTCCAGGCCGGCAGTCGAGACACCCTGATCAGGCTGTGGGCCGGACGCACACGGGTGTCCAGGTGGAGGCCGCGCGACACTGATCGGATCTGGTCGACGAACATGCCGTAGCGCTGCCCGGCGGCCGTGTCGCCCTCGCCGTCGGGCTTGACCGCGCCCCCGAAGACGGGCTCGGCCTACGGCCCGCGCCAGAGGTTGGCGAAGGCCGTGTTCTCAATGGTCCGCCTCTGGCGTACGGCCTCCAGCTCCATCACCGCGTCATGGACGGCGGCCACCACGGTCGTCACCGCCTCGTCATCGAGGCCTGTCTCTTCCTCGGAGTGTGCGCCGTCGATGCCCACGACCGAGGCGAGGGCAGCCAGGACGGGTTCCTTCTCCTTCCAGCGGGCGGCTGCACGGCGGCGCGCGGGCGTATCGGCCGGTTCCACGCGTTCCGTGCCGAAGGACCACCGGCCGCTTCGCTGCGGCTTCAGCTCACCGTCCTTCTCCAGCGCGGCCTGGTACGCGGCCGAAAGGTCTCGTCCCCGGCGCCACAACCAGTCCTCGATCCGTTCGTAGGGCGCCTGCCGAGTGAGCCCTGCCGCAGCCTCGCCCATGAACTGATCGTCCAGCGTCGGCGGTCCACCCGGCACGATTCGGTCGCCGTCCACGGCGACCGCCCCCGCACGGATGAGATCGATCAGCTCTGCTCCAGCGAGTGCGAGGGACAGGTCTCCCTGCCCCACGGAACGCTTCAGGTCCATGGCGATGATGAACAGGTCTTTCGCCGTGGTCATCAACGGCTCCCCTCGGAGGCATCGGCAAAGGTGCGACCCCACCGGCCGGGCCACGCGTGCGAGGCCGGCCCGGCGGCGGGACGACTGTCACGACCAGTATCACCCCGCCCGCGCGGACGAAGCCCTTCGCAAGACGGCGAGTGTCTCCGCCGACGACGTCAGCCCCCGAGGCTCGCGGACATCGAGAAGGACTCGATCCTTCGCCGCACGCGAGCCGAGGAGGAGCAGTCGCTCGGTGAGATCGAAGGCATCGACATGACCTTGACCTTTGTCCCGAGCCAAGCAAGCCGACGCCGTTCGACCAGCACAACGTCCACCCGTAGCGCTCGGCACCCGGCCACCCATTCCCAGTCCGAGTAGGACCTGTCTGATGCTCATGAAACCCGTCGAGAACGGACACGGGACCCCGGAGACTCGGTCAGTACGCAGGCTCCTGACCCCGGCCCTCGTCAACGAGGCCGCGAGGGCGCGAGGGCGCGAGGGCGCGGGGAGACGCGCGCGAAGCGGCCTGCCTGATCGCGTACGACTGGGAACGCAGCTCATCGCTGCGGCTGGACACTCCCTCTGCGTCCGAGTCCGTCGTCCGTCGCCGTCTGGTGGATGGGTCGAACTGCCCGTGGGCGATGGAGCAGACCGTCCAGGCTCCGTGTCACCGGCACTGACGTCCGCCGCGGCACGGGCGGGGACCCACACCTCGGCGGCGGTGCCCACCGGCAGGCCGAGACGGAGAGTGAAGCCGCCGCCGCCCGCCTCCCAGCGGGTGGTGACCGGGCCGTGGAGCGAGTCGAAGCGGGCGCGCGCCGCCGTCACCGCACCGCCGGGGCGGGGGCGGACGACCAGGCGCCGGAAGCCGGCGCGGCGGGCGCGATGCCGGCGATGGTGGCGTACATCCACGTGCCGACCGCGCCGTAAGCGTAGTGGTTGAAGGAGTTCATGCCCGCGTCCTGGAAGCCGCCGTCCTCCCTTACGGAGTCCCAGTGCTCCCATGCCTCCTCGAGGACCCGGATGTCCCCGTAAGCCTCGTACAGCGCCCACGGCACCGAGACGCCGGCATCACCCCAGCCCGCCGTGCCCGCGCCCAGCATGCCGATCTGCGGCGCCACATCGGGGAACGCGCCGTCCGCCCGCTGGGCGTCGTACAGGTCCCGCAGCCACTTGGTGAGGAAGCGCGCCGACCCCATGACGTAGGCCGCGGTGGGGGCGAAGACGCCGATGTCCCCGGACCAGCCGAGCCGCTCGTCGCGGGCCGGGGTGTCGGTGGGGACGGACAGGAAGTTCCCGCGCTGGCCCCAGGTGATGTTGGAGTGCAGCCGGTTGAGCATCGGTACGTCGGTCTCGAACTCCATGGTGAACGGGGCCGAGGTGTGCATGACCCGGCCGGTCACCGCGTCCAGGGGCGGCACCCCGGGGTAGCCGGTCACCTCCACGTAGCGGAAGCCGTGGAACGTGAAGCGCGGCTCGTGGACCTCCACCGAACCGCCTCTGAGGGTGTAGGTGTCGGTGGCCCGGGCCGACCGCAGGCTGGCGGTGTGGAGCGTGCCGTCCGGGTTGAGTGCCTCCGCGTGGCGCAGCCGCACCACCGTGCCCGCCGGGCCGCAGACCTTCAACCGCACCGAGCCGACCATGTTCTGGCCCAGATCGAAGACGAAGACCCCTGGGGCGACTTCGGTGACCTGCCGGGCGGGGAGCTCACCCGCCACCCGGACCGGGGCATCGGCCTGGGCCACGATCGCGGGTGGTGTGGTGACCGCCGCGGGTTCCGCCGGCTGCCATCCGGAGTCGTCGAAGCCGGGCTGTGTCCAGCCGTCCGTCTCCCGCCGGGCGTCGTAGTCCTCGCCCCCGATCAGGTCCGCGGAGACCAGCGGGCCCGCCGCCGCCCGCCACGCGTGGTCCGACACGATCCGCTCGGTCGATCCGTCGGTGTACGTCACCTCCAACTGCGCCAGCACCGAAGGGCGTTCACCGTAGTGGTGCCGGCCGAAGGAGGCGATGGCGCCCGCGTACCAGCCGTCCCCCAGGTGGAAGCCGAGCGTGTTGGCCGAGCCGCCGCGCAACAGGTCGGTGACGTCGTAGGTCTGGTACTGCACCCGCTTGCGGTAGTCGGTCCAGCCCGGGGCCAGCTCGTCGGCGCCGACGCGGCGGCCGTTGAGGTGCGCCTCGTACAGGCCGAGAGCGGTGGCGTACAGACGGGCGCGGACGATCCGTTTCGCGGGGAGGTGGAACTCGCGCCGCAGCTGGAAGGCGGGGGACGAGGCGGGGGCCACCGCCCCTCGCGGGGCCATACCCCAGGGAGCCCACTCGTCGGCGGCCGCCCAGGCGCTGTCGTCGAAGTCGGGGCCCGACCAGTCACCCGCGGGTTCGCTGCCGGTGGTCTTCCACGTACGGCATGTCCGCACGTGGCGTACCGCGTCGGCGGTGGCGAACTCCAGCACTCCGAGGAGACCGGTCTCCCCGGATCCGGTACTGCTCGTGTCGACGCGGACTGCTACGGCGGTGCGCCCCGGCCGCAGCTGGGCGGTGACCTCGGCCACGGCTGGACGGCGCCATTCTCCGCGGTGGGATCGGCGACCGTGTGCAGCACCTCGGTGCCGCCGACGTAGGCGGTCAGGCCGCCGTCGGCGGCTAGCACCAGACAGGCCCGGCGGACACCTGCCGGTACGTCGACGACGACGCGGAACCAGCGGATCACGGCCGAGGCTCCGGTCTCTTCCAGGCCCCGCGCGCTGCTGTCCGCCAGGCGTATCCACTGGCCCCCTTCCAGGGTCGGCACCCCTGGCAGCGGGGCCGCTGCTGCCGCGTCCACGAGGGCGGCCGGGGCGCCGATCCAGCGGCCGGTCCAGTCCGAGCCGTCCATGAGTCCGGTCTCCCACCAGGAGGGCTCGCTCCATTCGCTCGCCACACCGTCCGCGTCCCAGACCCGCACCGACCAGTGGAATCGGGTGCGGGGGGGGGTAAGCGCGGGGCCGGCGTAGGGAACCAGCACCGACTGGTCGGATGCCACTCGTGGACTGTCCCAGACATCGGGGTCGCTGATCCTGTCGGCGCTGGTCGCGACGTGTACCTGGTAGGCGCTCTGCGTCTGACCCGGTCGGTCGGAGAGCAGCTGCCAGCTCAGCCGCGGCCGGTCCAAATCGAGTCCCAGAGGGCACGTGGTGTACTCGACGGTGGGATGGACGACGTGCAGAACCCCACGGGAGTGCCCCTCTCGGACGACATCGCCGACAGCACGGTGGTGAATCGTTTCAGGAAACGCTAGGAGGGCGCGCTGCGACGCGTCAACCCCGGCGAGCCCCGAAGTCCTCGAGGCGGCCGCGCGTCCGGAACGCCGTCACAGGTAACGGAGTTGGCGCGGCCGGAGCCTTCTCGGCCGGAGCCGGCAGGTGTCGCGGCGAAGCGAGGCTGAGGACGCCTGCGGCCTCCGGAGCCGCGGCCCGCGGACCGGTGCGGCACGCTCGGGGCGGCCGGTGAGCTGTGGCGCGGCCCAGAGCCGAGAGCGCTGATCGGATCGTCCATGAACGGAGCGTTTTCCACATGGCGCGGCGCGGAGGCGAGTTCCTAGCCCGTGGGCCATGAGCGAAACCATGTCTTCGGTTCCGGTGAAGGTCCAAGCCGCTGATCTGACGCCGTTCGAGGAATCCACCGAACTCCTCGGCGTCCCCGACGAGTTGCGAGCCCGAGCCGAGCGCGACGGGTATCTGTTCTTCCGTGGACTGCTCGACCCGGAGCGGATTCTGCAGCTTCGCTCCAAAGTCCTCGACATACAGTCGGAGCATGGCCTACGGGCACCGGATGCCGACCCGCTCGACGGGAAACTGGACCTCGCCCGGCTCGACCAGCTGCCCGCCGACCGGATGCGGGCGATATCGGCGTCACCGCGGAACTCTATGCCGCCATGCAGAGCCTGCCCGAGCTGCATCGGCTGCCGCACCAGCCCGCGCTCCTGGACCTCTATCGCAAGCTCCTCGGCACCGACGACGTGTTCGTCCATCCGCGTCACATCATGCGCGCCATGACGGCGCACCCGTCGACGGGCGCGACGCATCAGGACTTCCCGCTCGTTCAGGGCAGTACCGAAACGTGGACCTGCTGGTTTCCCGTCGGGGACTGCGGTCTCGCGAGCGGTCCGCTCGTCATCCTGCGTGGTTCCCACCGGCAGGGCCGCCTGCCGGTGGGAACCGGGGACAGTGACTGCTACTGGACCAACTGGGGCGCGCAGCTGTGCGCGCATGAGACCGACTGGGTCGGCGGCGATTTCGCCGTGGGCGACGTGGTGACATTTCCCAGCCTCACGGTCCATCAGTCGTTGCCCGCAGTGGTCCGCGACGAGGTCCGCGTCTCCATGGACGTCCGCTACCAGCGCGGCGACGACGTGATCGAAGCCCGCTCACTGACGAACCATGCCGAGCGTCCCTGGGACGAGATCTACCGGGGATGGTCGAGCGAGAACGCGGACTTGATGCACTACTGGAATCCGGATCGGCTCTCGTGCATCCCGTGGGACGAATCGCTTCTCGAGCCGGGCACCCGCAGCGTGGTGCGGGGATGAAGTTCAGCCCTTGGGCCGGATCGGTGCATCCGGGATGACCTCGAAGACCATGGGCGTGGTGAAAGGCTTCGTCCTGCGTCGACTACCTGCAGTAAGACACCACAACTCGGCTCCCCACACCGGCGGGGCAGTCCGTATGGCGGGTACGCGTACACCTCGGACCCCGTCCCCACACCGGCAGGGCCGGCCCCGGACGCCGCTCCCAGCGCATGCGGGGATGGATTCGTGCGAGGGCGATGGCCGCGACGATGGCAGCCTCCTCCCCGCGCCCCTACCGGTCTGGCCGTGGAATAACCCCGCGCCCCTGTTCGTGGCTGCGCTCGGCGACGCCATCGATGATTGCCGAATCACTGGCGAGGAGTTTCGAAGACCTCGACTTCGTCACTGCACCACGTGCCAAGGTTATAGGACACACACAGTTGCACGACTGCGCTGAGTCCGTGGGTGGGGCTGAAGGAGTTGCTGCCTGCCACCCAGTCTTGCGCGGCACTTCCGTTCGAACAGGTCACCTCGTTCGTGTCGCGGGTCGCACTTCCTCCGCCGAAGTACTCCCTCGAACGATGCCTCAGGAAGGCGTAGTAGGTGCCTCCACTGCAGGAGAGGTAGATGCGCGCGCTCACCACGTACGAATCCGTCTTGAACCGGACTTCTCCGCTGTCCGACGTGGCGTTGTACCAGCCGAACCACGACTTGACCTGGAGGTCACGGAACTGCCGCACGACCTCAGCCTGGGCTGCTGTCGTGCTCATACACGTGAGCCAGACTGCCATGAGCAGGACGACTGCGCTGCGAACTGAGCGCTTTACCCTACGGTTCATGTGGACCCCTTCCAGCACTGCCCTGGGCGAATGTGTCTGGCAGGTTGGTCCCCCAGTAGGAGTTGGATACGCCCCCTTGGCATCCCTTCGCCAACGGCCATCGAAGTCCGACGCGGCCTCGGCCTCGGGGAACGGAGCGTCGACGGGTTCGTTCCGTCGCTCCCTGCGGGAGTTGCGAAGGTCGATGGCGAGTGGGTGTGCGAGCCGGAGCCGGGCATGGGCAGCGATGACGAGCCAGGTCCAGCGGTCGGCTGCATCCGAGTCGCGAAGCCTTTGTCGGATGCAGCCGAGGCTCTGCTTGAGTAGGCGGAAGGTGTGCTCACAATGGAAGCGATCGTGAACGCGGCTTGGTGGGGCTCCCGGGTTTTGCCATGCGAGTGGCCAGTCCGCACCACTGCTTGAGCCTGTTGAAGCAGCGCTCGACCACGTCGCGGCGGCGGTGGATCCGCGGGTCGAAGCCGGGCGGCCGGCCGCCTCGCGAGCCTCGGTGATCACGACCGCCACCGGCTCACCCGCGTGGGCTACGGCTTGCCGGCCCCGCTGCCGGACGTGGCTCCGCAGCTGGTCTGCGGAGTGCCGCTGTAGAGGTTGGCGTCGGCGACTCCGTTGGTGACGCTGCGCAGGTAGTAGCCGCAGGTGGGACGGTTCCTGAAGTCGAAGGTCCGGCCGGGAGTCAGGCGCCAGATCTTGAAGCCGGAGTAGCTCAGTGGCCGGCCTGCGACGGCGCGATCGGGCTGGTGGTCGCCGAGGACGACGTAGGTGTCCTTCCCCTACGCCGTTGCCGTACCGTTCTTGTCGAGGAAGAGCGAGCCTCCGCCTTCCTCGACGCCGACCCCCCAGGCCTTGCCGCCGCTGGTGAGGCCGTCCTTCAGCGCACGGGCCACGAATGCCATGGTGCGTCCCATGCGGTCCCGGGTCACGAAGTGCGAGTCGTTGACGACGCCGGCGTAGTTGGGCCATGTGAACATGCCGGTGGTGAAGCTGATGTACGGGTCGTAGGGGTCGGCGAGAGCCTCCGCGCTGGTGACGCTGCCGCCTCCCCGCGCTCCGCGAGCACCTGAGGGTCCCCGTCCCTGCCGACCGCGGCCTCGGCCGCGTCTGGACAGCGGGGCTCGGCGCTCACCGTCGTGCCCGCGCCCCGTACCAAGCGGCCGATCCGGATCGGGCAGGTGGACCGCGCGGCAGGAGCCGGCGAGCCAGCTCGAAGCCCGGCGCAGGCAAGCGCGTTCTGACCTTAAGGCCGAAATCGGTCATTTGTGCGGTGGGCGTCTTTCCTCACTCCTTCCGGTGATACGTCGGGAGTTTCTGTTCGTGGGGTGTTGCTGGGGCTCAGGATGCCGTGGGGGCTGTTGGCTTCCGTTAGGTGAACGCCGGCGGATCAAGACTGGGCGAGGGGTGGATGAAGAGTGCTGGGAGACCGGGCGGCTCTGGATCGGGCTGCGGTTGAGGACCCGGTGTTGCGAGAGGCTTATCGGTTGTGCGGTCGGCTGCTGGTGGCGTTCGAGGGACGAGATCACTGGGCGGGGTCGCTGCTGCTGCCTGCGGGTAAGCGCCCGCATTCCTGGGCGGTCTACGCGCTGTGTCGGTGGGCGGATCAGCTGATGGACAGCGGTGATCCGCAAGGACGTGCTGCCCGGTACGACCTGTGGTGCCGGCGGATGCTGGAGGATCTGCGCAGCGGGCGGTCGACGGACCCGCTCTGCCAGGCCGTCGCGCACACCGTCGCGACATGCGGGATCGACGTGGCGGACGTGGAGACGATGCTGGCGGGCTTCCGCGTGGATCTGACCGTGAGCGAGTACGCCACTTGGGAGGACCTTCGCCGCTACATCTACGCGATCGACGGCATGGCTGGCCGGATGTTCTTGAAGGTGCTGGAGCCGGTCGACCCGCGCGCGGAAGAGGTCATGACCGCGCTCGAGGAGGCGATGCAACTGACCAACATGTTGCGTGATGTCGTAGAGGACGTGCGGATGGACCGGGTGTACCTGCCGGCTGAGGACCTGAAACAGTTCGGCGTCACCAGGGACGATCTCCATGCCGCGAAGGCCACGCCGCAGCTGCGGCGTCTCATCGAGTTCGAGGCGCACCGGGCCCGTGGTCTGTTCGCGAGCGGAGTGGACGTGATCGGCATGATCAGCCCCGGAAGCAGGCCGTGTCTGTGGGCCATCACCGAGATCTACCGTACTTTGCTGGCGGAGATCGAGCGGCGTGACTATGACGTCTTCACCCGTCGGGTGTCCTTGTCCGTCCGGCAGAAATGCATGATCGCCTGCCGGGCAGCAGCCCGGGCACTCCCGCGGGCTGCGGCATGAGGAGCGACCTGCACGGCACCGCACCGCTGCATTCGCCCGCCTCTGCAGATCAGGCACGGGCGGTGCCGCACCAGGGCGCTCCCTCCGCACGGACGGCGGGTGATCCAAGCGGCAAGGACGTCTCGCTCGAAGAGGGGGGCCCTACTGCGTTGCGGTTGCTGCTGGTTGATGCGCTCTCGGACCGCTGGAGTTCGGAGGAGGGCCTGGTCGGCGACATCTGCCGTTACGCTCTGGCCTCCTCGGGGAAACTGCTGCGGCCGCTGTTGCTGCTCGAGGCGGCCCAGGCGGTAGGCGGCGATCCACGTAGCGTCCTGCCGGCTGCGGTAGGCACCGAGTGCGGACACCTGGCCAGTCTCATCCACGACGACATCATCGACGGCGACGATATGCGCCGCGGCCGCCCGTCAGTACCGCACAAGTTCGGCGTCAGCGAGGCTCTCCTCGCAGGCGACTGCCTGATCTTCGACGCGTTCGCGGCCCTGGCCGAATGCCGGCACCGTGGCGTGCCGAGCGAGCGCATTGTCCTGGCCTTGGAGATCGTGGCCGGGGCGGGCCTGGATCTGTGCCGCGGTCAGAGTCTGGAAGCCGAACTCACCGCCACCCGCCGTTTCGACGCTGCCGCCTACCGGGAAGTCGCCCGGCTGAAGACCGCCGCGTTCTTCCGTGGCGCCGGCGAGAGCGGCGCCGTCCTGGGGGGCGGCACCCCCGCCCAGGTGGAGGCCGTGCGCGACTTCGGCCAGCATATGGGCATCGCCTTCCAGATCTACGACGACCTGCTGCCGTACACCAGTTCCTCCGCCACCACCGGCAAACCGGACACCAGCGACGTCCGCAACCAGCGCCTGACCCTGCCGCTGCTACTCGCCCATGAACTGGGCACCGGGCCACAGCGCCGCACCCTGACCAGTGCCCTGGCCGATACCAGTGACCCGGAACGCGCCTTGCGCACCCTTTCCCAGCTCGCCGCCGACACCGGAGCCCTGACAGCCGCCGCATCGCAGGCCGCGAACCACCTGGAAACGGCGCTGCAGGCACTGGCGGCGCTACCACCCACCGCGAGCCGCAGCCGACTCCAACGCCTGGCCGAGGCACTCACCGACTCCCACTCCTGACTGCGGCCCGCAACCGAAGCGGTTGCCCTCGTACGCGCCACGGCGCACCAACACAGCGACACATCTCGCAAGAAGGGACGACTATGGCTGCCAGCCAGACCCAGGAGACCGCGGACGTGGTCGTGGTGGGGGCCGGACCGGCCGGCTCGGCCACGGCCTACCACCTCGCCCAGTCGGGACTGGACGTGCTGCTGCTGGAGAAGGCGACGTTCCCCCGTGACAAGATCTGCGGCGACGGCCTGACCCCGCGCGCCGTGAAGGAACTGCTCGCCATGGGCATCGACCTGCACAGCCCGGGTTGGGTACGCACCCGGGGCCTGCGTGCCTACAGCAGCGGCATGCGGGTGGAACTCGACTGGCCCGACACGGCAGGCTTCCCCGACTACGGCCTGGTGCGCACCCGCCAGGACTTCGACCACCTGCTCGCCCAACGGGCCCAGAAGGCCGGCGCCCGCCTGCTGGAAGCTACCAAGGTCACCGACGTCGTCCTGGATGAGCGCACCAGCCGTGTCCGCGGCGTCACCGCCCGGTGCGACGGCGTACAGCACACCTACACAGCGCCCCTGGTGGTGGCCGCCGACGGTGCCTCCAGCCGGATGGCGGTCGCCATGGGCCTGCAGCAGCGAAAGGACCGGCCCCTGGGTGTCGGGGTGCGTCGCTACTACACCACCGACCGCACGGACGACGACTACCTCGAGGCCTGGCTGGACCTGTGGGACCCGACCGCGCCCGCCCGCCGCGCGATGCTGCCCGGTTACGGATGGATCTTCCCGGTCGGCAACGGCGTGTGGAACGTCGGCCTCGGCACCGTGACCGTCGACCGCCGCATCGACGTCGACCACCGTGCACTGCTGGAGGACTGGACACGGCGACTGCCCAAGGAGTGGCAGATCGACGAGGACCACGCCACCACCCCGGTGAGGGGCCACGCGCTGCCCGGAGGCATGAACCGCCGCCCCCAGTACACGCGCGGCATGCTGCTGACCGGCGACGCCGCAGGAATGATCAACCCGCTCAGCGGTGAAGGCATCGACTACGCCCTGGAATCCGGCCGCCTGAGCGCCGAGATCATCACCCAGGCACTGGCACGGTCCACCGCAGGCCAACGCGAACGCGCCCTGCACGCCTACCCCCACCACCTCCAGGACGCCTTCGGCGGCTACTTCACCCTGGGACGGCTGGTCGTCCAGGCCGTCGGCAACCCCCACATCATGAAGTTCATCGCCACCCACAGCCTGCGCCACCGGCCGCTGCGCGCCCTGATGTTCAAACTCTGGGCCAACCTCACCGACCCGCACAGCAAGGACGCCGGCGACCGTGTCATCACCGCCTTGCTCAAAGCCGTTCCCGCCGCCTGACCCGGCCAGGGCGGCAGCAGCCGTAGCCCGGCTCCCGGCCAGGCCGGGAGCCGGACCGAGCGCAAAATCGTGCTCAGCGCTCCTTGCACGCAGCCCCGGCGGCGATCACCAGGTCCGGGGCATCCACCTGGTCCGCCTCAAGGACGACGTCCTCGCCCTGCACGTGAGTCAACTGCGCATACGGCACGACCACCGGCAGCGGGGTGCGTGTGGACATCGACACCGGCACCTGGCCGAACACCCGCCCACGCAGCACCCTCGCCCCCAGGCGCACCGATCCCCGCATCGTCACTTCTGGTGCGGTGATACACATGCGTGCTCCCTTGTCCTGATAGGTGAGCGAAACGTTCTCGGCGGTGACAGACGTCGCCCGGCACACTCCGGATCCAATCGCGGACAGCAGACAGTCCAGACCGTGCACCCGCAGCACGTCCGCCAACATCCGCAACCGCCGACCCGGCTCGGTCCCGGTGGCTGCCGGAGCGCCGCCCGCCTCAAGACAGGCCGCCACCGCCTGCGCCTTCCCGGCAGACGACGCGGCCACCGCCGGCAGACCATCGGCCGAGCAATGGCCGGCCGACGCCTCGCCAGTAGCTGCAGCTCTGTCCAGCGCGGTGGCCACCGGTGCGGGACGCCCGACCGGCACATCGGCCTGCGACGGCAGCACCGCCTGGCCTGCCTGTACCGGCGGCTGCGCCACCGATGATCCGGCCCACGGATACGCGCACGCCAGCACCATCAACACTGACGTGCCCTGCCGCACCGATCTCGTGCCGTTCACGCCCGCTCACCGGGCAGATGCCGCCAGGAAAGCGCCCAGGCGCCGCCCACCACCGCCAGCAGCATGCCGATCCCGAAGCCTCCCATGTTGGCCATGGGCCAAGACAGCAAACCCAGTCCGACCGCGGCAGCGCCGCATCGTTTCGCCCGCTGCGGTCGCCGCACCAGCATCACGCCGATTCCCACCAGCGCCGCCGCAATCAGCAAGGACGACGTCGCCCCCACGCCCTGCAGCGCCAGCAGCTCAGGACGCTGCAACGGCAGGTACGCAATCTGCACTCCCGCCAGCGCCATACACGTCCCCGCACTCCAGGGCCGGCCGCGCCACCACCCCGCCACATATGCGGCACGCACTCCGCTCATCCGCATGGCGACTCCTCCAGAGAAATCGCCAACGTGGCCTGCTTGAGCTTCAGCACCCCGGCCGTCAGCGACCAGGCACGCAACCGCATGTCCTTCACCACCAGCCGTCCCACCCGCTGCCCGAACACCCCCTGCAGCCCCTGCGCCCCGGCCTGTCCGTCCAACGTGGACGCGTCCTGCCCCATCCGAGCCTGTTCAAAGCGCATGTCCCCGGTGATGCGGTCCAGGTCAATCACCAGATCTTCAGCCTGCACCGGCTCTGCGCCGCCCCCGCGCACAACCAGGGCAACCGGCCCCACAGGAGTACGGGTGACGGCGAACTGGCACATGTTTTTCAGCCGGGCCCGGCTGATGGCGGCTACCGCAACCGGATGCCGTGTCCCGTCAAGCTCCACGTCGGTAGAGATGTACTGCACCGCGTTATGTCCGTCGAGGTGATCAGCGGTGACCGTAAAGGAACTGCCCGATACGGCGAACGCCACCGGCACTGCCCCGCTAGCAGTCGTCGCCCACGCCACCCCACCTGACAGAAGCACGCTCAACGGCCCAAGGAGCGCAAACAGCCGCCAGTCCGTCCCCGCCCGCCCGCACACTTCCCCGCCCTTCGTCATACTTCGCCTCTCGCATCGCGGCCACACCGAACGCAGCCGACTGCCCAGCCATACGCTGCAAGATCAACGAAGGAAACGCCCGATAGGCACGCTCCACCGACGCCGCCCAAGACAAAGGGGTCCCCGTGCCGGGGATGGAATCGCCCCGGAGAGTCAGGGGCTTTCGATCTTGCTACCGGTGACAGAAAGGCTGCCGAATGAGCGTTTGCAACAAGCCGGGTGCCTCACTGGTGACAACCAGACTGCTTCGACCGGTCTCGTTCACCAGCTCAACCAGTTCTGCCGGTGACAACCACTGAGCTTCGGCTCAACCGACGCGGTCCGGGCTCCCTCGCGTATCCGCGGGGGCCCCTATGGGTTTGGTCAAGCTGATGGGGCGGTTTGGGGTTCGTAGAAGGTGCCGTCGCGGAGCATCGCGAAGAGGACGTCGGCTCGTCGTCTGGCGAGGCAGAGGAGGGCTTGGGTGTGGTGCTTGCCCTGGCTGATCTTCTTGTCGTAGTAGGTGCGGGATGCCGGGTCGGCCAGGGCAGCGAACGCGGACAGGAAGAAGGCCCGTTTGAGCTGCTTGTTTCCTCTCCGGGACGGTTGCTCGCCACGGATCGACGAACCCGAGCTGCGGGTTGCCGGGGCGAGGCCGGCATAGGCGGCGAGGTGGGAGGCGGAGGGGAACGAACTGCCATCGCCCACGTCGATCAAGATCCTGGCTCCGGTCCTGACCTCGATGCCCGGCATCGAGGTCAGGACCTTGGAAAGAGGGTGGGCCTCCAGCAGTTCCTCGATCCGTCCGGCCAGCAGTTTCCGCTGGTCGAGGACAGCGGTCAGCGAGCTGGCCAGGCTCCGCAGCGGTGGCCGTCAAAGCAGTGGTGCTGAAGCCGCCCGCGGAACCGATGCTCGCCCAAGCCAACGTGGAACGGTACCGGGCAGCCTGGCGCTCGAGGCTAAGTTCGGCGGCTACCGGGCGATCGTCTTCTCCCTGCGGCAGATGTCCGCCCGCTGCTGGTGCAGTTCCGCCGTGGCGGCCTCCTGCATAGCCGTTTCGCGGAACTCGTGGACGAGGCCGCCCATCCGTCCGACGGCCTGGTCGGAGATGCTGAGCTGGTCGTGTGGGTGGAGGGCCGGATGTCGTTCGAGGCGTCCGGGGCATTGAGCACGTCGTCGGTCAGCCGGGCCGCCATATGCGGTGCCTTTGGGCCGGATCACCCCCACGAGTCTGCGGCGGCCGGCTTCCGGAGGCTTCCGTGGGGAGGAGCGTTTCGAGCGGAGGTCACCGCTGGATGGTCCAGGCGCTGGCCCGGACGCGTTCCAAACGGCAGGCCGTGTATCCGGTTGGAGGCGCGGGTGGCCCCGGCCGCAAAAGGCCTGGTTGGAGCCGGTCAGCACGGCCCGTGATCTCGTCGATCAGTTTCCAGCGAGAGCAGACGCATCACTGGCCACACATGGACGACATAGTCCGACATCCCTGGACATCTCCAAGAGGAAGACGTCGCCGAGAGGCACCGCAAGGGGAACGGTCCCTTCCTTCGGCCTCTTGTCAAAGGCCAGGTCATAGGCCTGTTAGGGAGGGAGAGGGACTGAAGGGACTCTGTTTGGGTGTTTTCGTCTGCGTGCGTGCGCGTATGGGTGCACGCACCAGAAGCTGGACGAAGTCTTTGATGCCCTAGGCATAACGCGGTCATAACTACGAATTTGGGTCCCTTCAGTCGCTCGACAGACAGTCTTGGCGCCTTGCGACCGGGCGTCGGCCACCCGTTGGTGGAGGCGGTTAGTCGGCCTGATTCGCTCGTGCAGGGCCAGGGAGTCGTCCAGGCGGGCGAGGTGTTCCTCCAGCCGGGCTTGCTGGGCGGCCCTTGGCGGGACTCCGAAGGGCCGGACTCTGGTCACCCACTGACGACCAACCGCTGCCACCAGCCCGCCCCCTCGCAGGGCGCTCTTTACGTGGCCGTGCCGTCGCGATTACCTGGGGCGCACGAGTACGAGCCACGGGGGGCGGCATGGCGGGCTGGCATGGGGGATGGGCACGCGGGCTCTGGCGGACCGCAGTGGCGCTGGCCGCGCCGCCGCTGTCCGCGGCCCTGGCGTTCGGGGTGGCCTGGAAGTCGGCGTACGGGTCGCTGGGCAATCGAGGGTTCTTCTTCGGCGGGCTGCTGCTCCCGCTGGTCCTGCTCGGCTGGCACGCCGCCGTCGCCGCCCGGCGCGGTGCCTCGCTCATCGCGCTGTCGGCCCTCCCTGCCGGTGTCGGCGCCATCCTGGCACTCGCGTCCGTGGGGCACAGCACGCTGGAGGACCGGGGCGTCGAGATCAGCTGCATCGTGCTGAAAGTCACCGAGCACACCGAGACGGAATCCTCCATGGACGCCGAGGGCCACTGGACCTTCACGACCCGGACCTCATACGACCACCGCCTGGACTGCCCAGCGGGCGGCCCACAGCACCTGGACACCCCTTCGCGGCTCGCGAAGGAGGGCGAGTCCCTCGCGGTGGTGCACGACCCGCAGGGCAAGGTCTCCCCGCGGGCTGCCGGGGACGTCCACGGCTGGGGCCTGCGCACCGGAGCCGAGGTGGCGGTCGGGGCGGCGGTGCTCCTGGGGCTGGCCGGCGGAATCTGGGAGGCGTACGAGAAGCGACGCCGAAGGTCGCGGCGGCCCACAGGACGGTGAAACGCCCCGTCCGAGGGCGGCACCCCTCCAGTCCTCCAAGGCCGTCAGGACGGCCTGCAAGAGCCGCTCCTGGTCATAGGGCGGATGCCCTCCGTCACCACCGAATGCGAGACAGAGCCGGGCGACGGGGCGGCCGCGGCCGCACCGTTCCTCCGACAGCGCCCCCGCCCACGACTCCACGGGCAGACCCTCGGCACGCCGCTGCTCGATCTCGTCGGCCCTGCGGGCGGCGGCCCCCTGGTTCTTCAGCCAGATGCCCACCCGGCAGCCGTGGTGGGTGGCGTCCAGCGGGGCCAGCAGGTGTCCGTTCTCCTTGGCCCGCCCCCGAGCGGCAGCCAGACCCTCCTCCCACGCGACGTCAGAGTGCGACCACACCATGCCCGGCTTCTCCAACTGCTCGATGCGCTCCTGGTCCATGGCCCCGCGGGCGTAGAAGCGGCGGGCGTCGGCGATCCACTGCCCGGAGGGAACCCGGCGAGCGAGGCGCGGGGACCTACACCCTGACCCTGCACGACATCACGATGCGGGTGATCGGCCCGACCTCCGCCCCGCGAGTCGACCCCGCCCTCGTGACCACTGCCGCCCTCGGCTGCTGACCCGTACCTCGCCTTGCCGCCGCCCTCCCCCGGGAGGGCGGCGTTGTGCCGTCACCGCCCGCGTCATCGTCCCGCAGACGGGCTTTCTCCGCGAGGCCGTCGGCGCGAGGTCGGCGTGGCGGTACGCCGCCGATCGCCGCCCCCGCGGTGACGGAGGCGGCGAGGCAGTACGCGCCCATGGTCCACAGCAGCGCGGGAAGGCCTGCCCCGAGGTCGAGCAGGACGCCGACCGCGCCCGGCCCCACGGCCGACGCGACGACCAGCACGGCCACCACCGCCGACCGGATCGCCCCGAGGTGCGTCACCCCGTACAACTCGGGCCACACGGCGCCGAACAGACTGAGCGACATGCCGTTCGTGACGCCGTACAACGCCATGAACGCGTACAGCGCGGCCTGCTGCTCCAATGTGCCGAGCAGCCACAGCCCCGTGGCCAGCGGGATCAGGAAGTACGGGACCAGGGCCAGGGCGCCGGTGCGGTCGAGGAGGTGGCCCCCGGCGAAGTTGAACACCACCGTGGACACCGCGTACACGGAGTAGGCGGAGGCGACCGCGGTCAGCGGCCAGTCGCGCAGGTCGGCGAGGTGGGACTGGTGGAAGAAGACCGTGTTGCCGATGAGGGCCGGGGCCGCCATGGCGGGGAGCACCAGATAGAAGGAAGCGGTGCGCAGGATCTCGCGCCGGGAGAGGTCGGCCCCCGTCCCCGGCCGGCTCAGGGGAGCGGCGCGCTCTCCGGGCGCCGGGATGCGCTCCCGGGCGAGCAGCAGCGTCGCCGCGCCGCCCAGGGCCACGAGCACGACGAGGGCGGTCGCCCAGACGCCCCGCCGCCCGATCTCGGCGGCAAGGGGGACGGCGGCCAGCGGCAGCAGCGCCTCGCCGAGGTTCAGCCCGACCGAGGTGGCCGAGACCGCCCGCCCTCGCTCCGCGGTGAACCATCGGCCCACCAGCGTGAACCCCAGATGCGTCAACAGGCCCTGCCCGGCGAGCCGGAGCAGCAGCAGCGCCACGAAGAGCAGGCCGGGACCCTGCGGACGCACGGCCATCAGCAGGCACCCCAGGGCGAGCAGCGTGACCGCTCCCGGCACGGTGAACCGGGGCGGCACACGGTCGGCCGCCGGCCCCGCCACCGCGAGCCCGACCGCGGCGCAGAGGGTCGCCGCCGTGTAGAGCCCCGCGAACTCCCCGAGCGACAGCCCGGCGTCGGCCCGGATGCCGTCGGCGAACAACGAGACGAAGAAGGTCTGCCCGAAGGAGGACAGCAGGAACAGCAGCAGCCCTCCGACCAGCCACCGGGCGTTGACCCGATGGAAACCCCGGCCCGCCGGACCACGGCGCCCCGGGCCGTCACCTCGCTCACCACCGGCCGGGGCACGACCGTCCGCGGCCCCGGAGGCGCTAGACATCCGGGGAGCCTGCCGGAGCGCGGCCGCCTCCGAGCAGCACGGCCGTGTAGTTGGCGGCCGCGCGCTCCCAGTTCACGTCCCGGTGGGCGGCCATGAACTGCAGGTCCCGCCAGTGCCTGGACAGGGTGTGTGCGGTGAAGTGCCCGGCCGTGCCGAGGAGTTCCACGAGTCTGCCGACCGACCTGACGCACAGGCGGGCCAAGTGGGCGCGGTCCCTGTGGACGGTCGCCCGCTCCTGCGGGCTCAGCCCTCGGCGTTGCACGCCCGCTGTGTGCAGGGTCGAGCACAGGGCGACGAACAGGTGCTGGGCACACGCGATGTCCGCGCTGCTCTCGGCCAGACGGTCCTGTGCGAGGGGGCGTGCCGCCGGGCGCGGCGAGGCCCCGCCGGGTTGCGACAGCGACGCGGTCACCGCCGACAGGGCGCCTTCCGCGCAGCCGAGGATCGGTCCCACCGCCGTCGTCGTCAGGTAGGGGTGAAGGGGCGCCTCTTCGAGGTAGTGCCGATCGGCCGGCCCGTCGTGCCCCCTGCCGTCGAAGCAGGCGTTGAACGGGGTCAGCCGGGACCGGGGTATGAAGACCTCGTCGAGCAGGATGCTCCGGGAGCCGGTGCCGGCCATGCCCGAGACGTGCCAGTCGTCCTGCACGGTCACCAGGTCGCGGTCGACGGGGACGAGCAGCCGCCGTCCGGACTCCGCCCCGCCCGCCGGATCGGGGCCGTGGACGACGATCCAGCCCGCGTGGTCCACACCGGAGCTGAACCGCCAGCGACCGGAGAGCCGGACTCCGCCGTCGGCCTCGGTGATCCGGCCCCCCGCCGCGACGGACGCCGTGGCGAACAGCCGGGGCCCCGGAGTGGCGAACAGCTCCTCGGCGGCGTCCGGGGACAGCCGCCCGGCGAGTGCCGCATGAGCCCCCACGACCCCGATGATCCAGCCCGTGGAGGCGCAGCTCCTCGCCGCACGGCGGGCCGCCTCGGCCAGGGTCGGCCAGTCCCGGCCGAGCCCGCCGAACCCGGCGGGGGCGACGATCTCCAGCAGCCCGGCGGACGCCAGTTCGGCAATGGACTCGGCCGGCAGCACCCGGTCCCGCTCCGCGACGGCAGCGCGCTCCCGCCACACGTCCGCGAACCCGTCCACCCGGGCGACGACCTCGGCGTCCAGGCCCGACGCCGGGCGAGGAACGCCGAACCCGGTCACCGTCACCGCCCCTCCCTCGCCGCGGCCCCGAACAGTCGCCGCGTCGTCGGCCGGTCGAAGCAGAACTCCTCCGGTACGTGCGGGCTGCCGGCCAGCTCCAGGAACTCCGTCAGCGTCCCCTCGTCGTCGCACGCCACGAACTCGTAGAAGTTCGTGGCGCTCCACAGGAGATGGACGTGGCGGAACCGCTCGCAGAGCGCGCCGGCCAGGGTGTCGAAGTCCACCTGGCCCTGGCGCATGGAGGACAGCATCTCCTGCTGCTTGCGCGCGATCTCGGCCGCGGAGAAGTACCTCGCCTTGTGGATCCGGTCCTTGGCCTCCTCCCGCCTGCGGTACTCCTCCGGATCCGGGTGGTCGAGCTTCTCCAGGAAGAAGACCAGCCCTCCGGGACGGAGCATCTCGGCGAGATGAGCGATCTGGGCCCGGCGGTCCGTGCCGTAGAACTGGAACGCGGCGGTCTCGTACACGGCGTCGGCGCCGTCGCCGAAGAAGGCGTGCGCCGGATGGCCCTTCAGGCTGTTCCTGTCCAGTTCGAACAGGGAGCCGGAGAAGAAGGAGGACAGCGACGGGTCGGCGTCCCGGTGGAACCACGGCTCGTTGGCGCGGTTCGGCGAGCTGGTGAGCGTGCGCACGCTGCCGCCCGCCGCCTCGGCCAGCGTGCGGCCCTGGGTGCCGTCGAAGGCGTCGGCCTCGTAGAAGGTGAAGGGTCCCTCTCCCTCGGCGGCCCTTCGCTCGGCGAGGCGGGCCAGCGCGACGCCCACCCGCGCCAGTTCCTCCAGCACGGCGGGGACGCTCGCCAGGAAGTGGTGGTAGAGCGGTCCGGCCCGCTCGACCAGCCGGTCCTGGTAGTCCAGTTCCCGCCGGCTGCCGATCCGGTCGCGGATCGTGGACTGCACGGCAACCCGGGGCACCTGGTCGGCGCCCCGGGCGATGGCGTCGAACCGGTCCACCAGCCGGAACATGGAGGAGTCGGCGGAGTGCGTGGACGGTGCGCCGGTCGGCTGCACGGGCGGGTTTCCCTTCACGGGCCGCGCTGACCGGCCCTGGAGCAGTTGATGCTGGAGCGTCCGCCGGTCCGTCTTTCCGGAGGCGGACCGGGGGAGGACCGCGCCGTCGTGGAGGACGATGCGGGCGGGGACCATGTGCCAGTCGAGCAACCGCTCGCAGTGGGCGCGCAGTTCGGCAGGCGAGGGGCGGTCCGAGGGGCGCGCCGCCACGATCGCCACCGGTACGTGTCCCGCCTCCTCGTCGGGCACGGCGACCACCGCAGCGTCGGCCACCCCGGGGTGCCGGCGCAGTACCGCTTCGATCTCGTGCGGATTGACCATGAACATGGCACGGCTGAAGACGTCGTCCCGGCGCGACGTCCAGTAGTGGAAGCCGTCCGCGTCACGGGTGAAGAGGTCGCCGGTGAAGAACACGCGATCACAACCGAACGCCCGGCGGCGCAGGGACCGTGCGGTGCCCTCCGGGTCGTTCCAGTAGCCCTGCATGACGAGATCCCCGCCCACGGCCAGCTCACCGACCGCGCCCGGCTCGGTGACCGGCGAACCGTCCTCGGCCACCAGGAAGGCGCGGACCTCCGGCAAGGGCTTGCCCACCGACTCGACGTGGCCGTCGAGATCGTCCGGATCGAGCATCAGCACCCGCTTGCACTCGGTGAGGCCGTACATCGAATGGAGCGCGACGCAGGGATACGCCGAGCGGAGCCTGCGGATGTGCTCCACCGGCAGGCGCTGCCCGGTGCTGGACCAGTAGCGCAGGGTGGGCAGCGCCCGCGGCGCGGACCCTCCGTCGTCGTCCGCCCCGGCCAGCAGCGCCAGGAGGGACGGGAAGGCGTGGACGCCGGTCACGCCCTCTCGCGTGATGACGTCGACCAGGTCGTCCGGCTCGGCGGGCAGGCCGTCGAGGAGTACGACGCGTCCTCCGAAGCTCAGCGGCATCATGATGTTGTAGAAGCCGAAGTCGGAGCCGATGGGGGTCGCGCTGAGGATCACGTCGTCCCGGGTGTTGCGCAGCCGCGAGGTCACCGCCCGGAACGCGGAGACCATGATGCGGTGGGTGACCGTGACGCCTTTCGGCGCCGCGCTCGACCCCGACGTGAAGAAGATCGCGGACGGCTCCTCGTCCAGTGGGATCCCCGCTCCCCGCCGCGGTCGCCGCACGGCGTCCGCCCGCCGCAGAACGGACCGGTCCGCCGGGCCGTCGCATCCGAGGACCACGACGGCGGAAAGGTCCGTGGACCGCAGGAGTTCCGCGCCACGGCCCTCGCTCGACCGCTCCTCGTCGGTGACGAGCACCACCGCGTCCGTCTGCTCGATCTGGTGCACGAGCTTGCGCGTGCCGAACGTCGGATGCGTCGTCACCAGACAGCACCCGGCCTTCAGCACCCCGAGGACCGCCGCGACGACGTCCAGCGACAGCCGCGCGTGCACGACGACGCGGTCGCCGGGCCGCGCCCCGGCCTCCCGCAGTCGCCGGGCGTACCGCTCGGCCCGCTCGTCGAGTCCGCCGTAGGTGAGCCGGTCGCCGCCGAGCGAGACGGCGGGGCGCTCCGGGAACCCGGCAGCGTTCGCCTCGAAGTAGGCGTGGAACCGGGTGGGCGTGCCCGCCCCCCCGACGTGCGTCGTCACCCCGGCCATCAGTACGAGGAGGCTTCCAGGCGGTCCAGGGAATGCCTCTCCGTCCCGGCCAGCGCCGGGTTGAAGACGCTGATCAGTACCAGATCGCATCCGTCGTCGGCGCGCAGCCAGTGCCGGTCGTGCCGGTCGAGTCCGTAGAGTACGCCCGGGGTGATGCGGTGCACGATGCCGTCGTCGCCCTCGACCTCACCGGAGCCGGCGATGCAGAAGCACGCCTCCAGGTGCGACCGGTATTCGAGCAGGGAGCTGGTGCCGGCCCGGACCACGGTGTGGCAGACCGTGAACCCCATCCCGTCGGCCGCGGTGAGCAGTCGGGTGCTGGTGCCGTTGCCCCAGTCCACGTCCAGCTCGGTCCCCGCCAACTGAGCCAACGACCTGATGAGCACTTCTGTCCCCCTCCTGTGTGCCCTTGCCGGCGCAGACCGATGAGAGACGTTGGGCCGTGCACCCCCCGATATGCCGACGCAGTGAACTTAGCCGAGTCCGCGGGGCGTTGACAGAGCACGGAACGCACACCGCTGTGATTCCGGCCACTGGGCGTGACAACCTGCGCTCACAGAGTGTGAGGTGCGGGGCCGGAAGGCGCGAGGCCGCAGCGTTCTGGTCAGGTCCGCGCTCTCACACGGTGACCTCCGGCTGCTCCGGTGAGAGGTGGTGCACGAAGGTCTCCTCGGCGTGCGGGGCGAGCAGGGCAGTTCGTGGGCGGCCGCCTTGAGGAGGTGGCCGTCGCGGGAGGAGTGCAGGTCTCCAGGGCGAAGACGACACGGGCGGCCGCCTCGGTGACGCGACTGCGGTGGGCCTCGCGGTGGTTCCAGTGGCGGGTGAGGACCCGGCTCCGTCCACGTAGACGACCTCGCCGGGCTTCGGGTTCTCGACGGTCTCCGGCTCACCGAGCGGCGTGAACCTTTCGCTGCCGTCGGCGTACCGGATCTCCACGTCACCGCGACGTAGTCGAGGCCGAAGGCGCAGGAGGGCAGGCCGTGCCGGACGGAGACGGCGTTGTACGAGTCGACGGCCGGATTGATGCGCGGCAGCGTCCCCTTCTTGGCCATGCGGCGGCCGGGCGCGTCGACGCTGGGCCGGATGCGGCGCGGGTTGGTGCCGAAGGACCGGTAGGCCGTGTGGCACGCCTCGATGCGCGGGTCGGTTTTGTCGGCGGGCTGCCAGACGCCGTCGGCGAGCTGCCGTACGAGGTCGGCGAGCGCGGCTGTCGCTGAGGAGGGGGGTAATTGGTGTGTGGGGTGGTGTGTGAGCTGGTCGGCGCGAACGGAAACGGAGGCGCCGGTGGCGCCGGCGGCGACGCGAGCGGCAGCGCCGGTGTCGGCGGTGCGGGCGGTGCCGGGGGTGCCGAGGGTGCCGGGGGTGCCGGGGGCGCCGGGGGCGCCAACGGCAACGGCGGCAGCGGCGGCTTGGGTGGCGCGCCACCCTCGGCGGCAAGGGCGGCAAGGGCGGCAAGGGAGGCAAGGGCGGCGTCGGCGGGGTCGGCGACGCGGGTAGCGGCATCGCCGGCGGCAAGGGCGGTAACGGTGGGGCGTCCACGGTGGACGGTGGCCGCAAGGGCGGCACAGGCGGTGCGGGTGGCGCCGCCAGCCCGGTGTGTCCCGGCAAGCCCGGCGGCAACGGCACCGCCGCCACTTTCGATGCCGACGGCACCACCGGCGCGACCGGCGCCGCCGGAAAGTCCACACTTCCCTGATGAACCGACCCTGCGGGGGAATGACCGGACCAACCCTGCGTGGGACAACACCCATCCCTTACGCCGCCCCGCCCCTGGTGAAGCAGGGGCGGGGCGGTCCGCGGCAGTCCCGCGGCACAGACGCGGCGGGAGTGCGCAAGGCGCGGCCGGGAGTCGATGGCGCCAGAGTCCCGCGCGGCTGTTCACCGGCCCTGCGTGTGCCGTGGTCTGCCCCGGTGCCACCGGCCACCCTCTCTCCACGCGTCGCTTGCTGTACGGCGGCTCTACCTGCAGGGAAGGCTCCGCCACGGACGTGGATGTCGTGCCCGCCGGGCCGTCCGCGGCTTGCTGCTGCACACGCTCCGATTACCCGTGCCGCGAGGTCGCCGTCCGACCGGCGCCCGACGGCCGCCAAGCCGCCGTCTCGGTCGGCCCAGTGGTCGTCCGGGGCCGCCGCCCAGGCTGTTGCTGCTCCTTCATCACGCCGGACCGCCGCCTGTCGCTTCTCACGCCGCCCGGTCGCCGCCGGGGTCGCCGTCCCGCCGCGGTCCGGCTTCCTGGCGAGGGTGCCTCGCCGCCGTGGTTGCCTGCCGGGCCGCTGGGCCCGTTGTCCGATCGCTGTGTCGCTTCGCGGCCGACCCGCTGCCCGCCGCCTTCCCCGGAGTTCTGCCGCGCCACCACGTCCGCTCCCCGTCCGCTGTGCTGTGACTTGCCGCCGCCCGGGTCTTGCCGTCCCGGCCGCTGCTCCACGTCCCGCCACCGTGCTGCCGGGTTGCCGCGCGTCGCTGTCCCGCCGGGCCGTTGTGCGCCGTCGGGTGGCCGCCGCCCACCGGCCACGCGTCGATCGCTGTCACGTCGTCCGGTCTCCCGCCGCCGTGCGCCGACGAGTCTGTGGCGGGGCCGGTGTCGTATGGCGAACGTCGGGCGGCGGGGACCGGGGCTGTGGTGGCGCGGGCGACGAAAGCTTGTTCCGCTTTGGTGGCGTGGCCGCTGTGGACGCGGCGCATGGGCTGGTCGAGGGCGTCGGCGAGGCTGGCTTCAACAGTATCGGCCCCTACCCTGCGATCAGGGTGGGGGCCGGTCTCATGTGCGCGGCAGATGGTCAGGCCGGGGCGATGAGGACGCTGGGAAGGTCACCGGCCTTCACCGCGTCCTGGTCGATGTCCACGCCCGTGTAGGCGCCCACGGCGGTGAACACCAGCTCGGGCAGGCGCTCGCCATGCTCCTCGAAGTGCGCGACGACTTCGGCCTCACTGGTCTCAGGCATCGACGGGAACACCGCGCCCGCGGTGCTGAGGGCGGCATCGAGGGCCGAGCCCTGCCCGGTGTCGGTGCCGAAGTCAGCCCGGTACGCGCAGGCACCGGGCGCATGGATGATCAGGGCCGGGGGGCTGAAACGGTTGGCGGTCAGGCAGAGGATCTCCTCGCCCTCGCAGGGAAGCATCGACTCGACCTTGCCTTGGTGGCCGGTCGCCCAGGTTGCCATGCCCCAGTCCTCCAGCACATACGTCCACTCACCGCACGTGCCGTACATGGCGCGGTTGAGCTGGGTGGAGGGCTGGCCCGGCTGCCCGGCCGGTACGCGCAACTCCCTAAACGGGGTGCGCGCGGCCAGTTCGTCGAGGTCGGCGCCCAGGTTGATGAGGAACTCGTCCCTTTCCACGCCTCGGGCCAGGGTCAGCGAGACGCCGCCGAGTATGCCGGGCATGGCCGATGGAGGGGTGTGGTGGTGTGCGCCTATCCACGCGATGCCGTCACTCATGCCGGTCAGAGTATCGGCCTGGTAGTGGCGGCGGTCCCGGTGGTGGCAAGTGCCGGCACAGGAGTGCGGGCGGACGTGGCGTTTTTCGCATCCTGGGAAGGACCGCCACGGTCAGGCGTGCGCGCGGCACGACGCCGCGCCCACCAGGACAGCCGCAGCGCGGTGGCCGCGTTGAAGACGGTGCGACCGTCCTTGCCCGCAGGGCTGAGTTAGGACAGTCGGGTTCAGCGAGTCCCCGATGTCGCCGAGCCAGCCGTTGGAGCGGGCCTCACGGATGCGTTCGGGTCGAGTCGTCGAGGTCGAGGATGTCGCGCGGTGGCTGGGCTGCGTAGCCGGTCGCGGACGTTTTCGATGCGGTCGGCGGCGGGCGGGACGGGGGAGCCGTCCGGGCGGCGGGCAAGTGCAGGTAGCCGGACGAGATCAGGCTGATGGGATGCAAGGTGTCTTCTGCTCGGGTGCTGAAGGGCCGGGAACGTGCGGAGCGCCGCGCCCGGCCCGGAAGGCGGGGCACGGCGCTCGGGGTGGTTCGCTCTATACGATCATTGAATACTGGGCACTGATCCGCCGGTCCTGTGCGGAGATCAGCAAGAGGGTCCTGTCCGGATAGTTGAGGGAGCTGGCGGGTGTCCGCTTTGGACTTCTACGCTCACGTCGCCGTTTGCGGTGAGGTTCTGGGAGTTGGCCTCGGTGCCACCCCGGAAGCCTGGGAGGCAGCCCTGGGGGCAACGTGCCTCGATGTTCCCGGTGGTGGCCTACTGCGGCGGGACTACGGGCTTGTGGAGATCAACTTCTCGCCGGACCAGCCAGGGCGACAAGGGCAGATGTCGTGCTTCGGCTTCGGCGTGAAGATCGAACGGCTGCTGTACGACCAGTCCTCGAACACCGTGCCGTCCCCGCTCTCGCGGAAGTATGGGGAATTCGCACCCAGAGTCCCCTTCAAGGAGCTGCAGGCCGCCATCCTGGCCCTGGGCCACTCGATCGAACTCGACAAGCACAACACGTCGAGTGACATGGACTGCTACCGCGTCTCCGCGTCCGCCGCCCGCGTCCACGTCGTCGCAGACCCCGACCCGTATGGGTCAGGCGACCCAGATCCAGACGGACATCAGAGGGACGACGTCTGGTCCGTCGACGTGTGGTGACCGGCCGGCGACCTCTCCGGTGGATCCGCGATCTCTCTTCGCTACGAGGAGCGCCGGGCAACAATCACACGCGCGGCGGGCAACAATCCTGCACCACCGGAGACCCGCGCATCGCCGACGTATTGCTGCGAGTGTCCGGGGTGTCGGGGGCGATCCGGTCCGCGTCGGTGGGGGAGTGGATCAGGGTGAAGCGGGCGGTGCCCAGGCCGGAACCGGCGGCCGGGATCGCGTCGACGTAGCCGTCGATGGCGACGTGTGGCTGGGGGTTCATCAGTTGGCCTCCGCAGGGGTCTTGGTGGTGCGGGGGGGGACCGGGTTCGGGGGGAGCGCTGCGCGAGGTCGAGGAGTATGCGGTTGCGGCGCTGCTGGACCGGGCCTTCGGGCCGCGGCGGTGCCAGAGCGGCGAGGCCGGCGGCTCCGGGTAAGCGAGGGCGCGGTCGACGTCGGGCTGGGTGCTGCTCATGGGGTCCTCCAGTCGGAGGTGAGGAGTTCAGGTGTGGTCGGTCGTCCCGCCGCCCTTGGCCGGATTGGAGACGAACCGGGTCTCGCCGGGGTGCCGTGCGTTCCAGAACTCCGCGCAGACCTTGTGGACGGGTTCCTTGGGCGTGGGACCTCAGCGGGGTCACGGCCGCAGGTGCGGCAGCTGTTGGAGGACCTGGTCGACCAGCTCCTCCGTGGGACGCCAGGGTCCGAGCTTCCCGCGCGCCGGGATCGGCAGGGCGAGGGACTGAACATCACTGACCTCGAGATGCCACGCCCCGGCTGGTCGCCGTCCGGGCTGGTCAGTGCGTCGGTCAAGTAGCCGACGGCGTGGTCCAGGTCCTCGCTGGCGTCCTGCCAGTTGCCGAGGCTGGACGAGCCGAGGACGTCGCGGACTTCTTCGACCAGGTCGATGAAGGCGTTCGGGGTGGTCCCGCGCGGCGGCTGGTCGCCGATGAGGGCGGCGAGGTCGGAGGCGAAGCAGTCGCGGAGGGCGGCGAAGGTGTCGGTCTTGGTCTGGACGGCCATGGGGGCCTCCTTGTCAGTAGTCGAGCCGGATCGTGATGGGGGTGCGCGGGTCGCCGGCGCTGGTGTGGACGGTGCGACGGTGCGCGGCGAGGCCGGCGCCCCCGTCCTGGATGGGCAGGTGGCAGTCCGGGCAGCCGCGGAACCAGTCGTCACCGTCGGGGAGGTCGGCCGGGGTGAGCGGGTGCGGGTGCGGCCCGTCAGCGGCGCGGCTCACGCGCGGACCGCGTCCGCGTACTGGCCCTCCAGGTCGGCGCGGCCCTCGAAGTCGTCGTTCATCAGCTCACCGGTCAGGGCGCGCAGGAGATCGATCACGTTGTAGACCGGCGCCCACGCTGCGCCCTCGCATTCGTCGTCGGCCGCGCAGCCCACCAGGACCTCGAAGGCGACGTCGCCCGCGCCGTCGACGTCGTTGCGCTGCGCGAGGACGATGCGGTCGGCTCTTTGAAGCCGGATCTCCGCGACGCGGTCGCCGTCGGCGAGCTGCGAGCCGTCGCGCCAGCGCCACATCGGCAGGATCTCGGGGCCGAAGTACCGGCGCACCAGGAACAGGTCGCCCAGGCCTTGCCGCCGTCCCAGCCGGGATCCGCGCGCCGGGCATCGCTGAGCCGTTGCAGCAGCGCCTGAAGGCGGTAGATGTTCTCCGCGACGACGACGTGGTCGAAGCCTTCGCCGGGCAGGCCGGGCCATGGGTCGACCATGGCGGCGTGCTGGGCGAGGACGACCGGCTCGGGCACGCGCCGGTTCGCGGGCCGGCCTTCCTGGCGTTCGACGCACACGGAGGCCGGAGTCGGGACGATGAGGGCGACCGTGAGCACACCATGGCGGCGGGCGGTGGCGATCAGGTTGGCGCGTACGGCCTGCTCGCAGTTCGTCGCGTTCCCTGTCAAGTTCTTCTGTTCAGTTCATTCTCCGGCCTAGCTGTTGCGGAGCAGAACGTTGTTGGCGGAGCCTCACGCCTGGGTGGCAGCGAGGACTGCACTGAGTGCGACGGTGGCGTCGAGGAGGGCACGGGAGCGAGCCGCGATGCTCACATCCCGGGCTGCCAGCGCGGCTTCGATGTCTTCCGACCGGTGCCCGCGCCGCAGGCCCGGCATCAAGGCCCGGAGCTGGTCGATGCGGTACCCGGCGGTGCGTAGCTGGTGAACAATCCGGGCGTCCCGAGTTTGGGCCGGTGAATATCGTCGCGTTTCTCGCGGGGAGACGCGGTCAGGAACAGCAAGCCCCTCGGCGTCCCAGTGCCGCAATGTCGATGGGCGCACTCCGAGTGCGGCGGCAAGTTCGGAGACGCTCATCGAATCCGATGGGCGTACGTCTTCGACCAGCTCGGCAGAGATCGCTGAGGCAGCCTCCTTGGCGAGTTTGAGATCCGTACGCTCCCGGTCGAGTTGGGCGTGTGCCGCGTCGAGGAGTGCAAGTACTTCCGAGGTCGGGCACTCATGCACGGCACGAACGATCCGCTTGGCCTCAACCGGACCCGCGCCGACTGCGAGGGCTCGGTAGGCCAGGGCGGACTGAAGGTGAATCTCCCCATAGAGCCGGTAGCCCGCAGCTGAGCGCGTCGCTGGGGGCAGGACACCGTCGCGTTCGAGATTGCGCACGTGTTGAACGGAGTACCCGGCACGTCGCGCGACGTCCACTGTGCGCATCGCCGACGACTTGAGAGTTGGCACCCGATATCCTCTGTCTTCCGGTTCAAAGTCTCCACAAGCACCTTAATGAAACGCTTGAGTGCATGACCATAGAAGAAATCATCGCCTTCGTAGAGGCCCTGGACGGAGCTCTGGCCATCAGACCGGGACCCGAAGACGGCTCACCAGAGATCAGTTGGGGGGATACATTCTTCTTCTACTCTCCTGAGGGCGTCATGCCGAAGGCAACTCAACCGTTCGCGACGATCGTGACGAAAAACCAGCCGGGCGACGAGAGGTCGCGCCTCGACCGCCCAGACACTTTCCGCGTCAATATGGCTGCTGGGAAGGAATCGTTCATCAACTGGACCGGCCACGCGCCGCGCGAACCAGCCATCGACGACGACCCCAGCGTCACCGATGCTGTGATTGCACACCCCGTCTACGGCTCCGTTGCATGGCTCGCGGTGGTGAATCCGGGCCAGCGGACCGATGCGGCGGTCCGCGAGCTGCTCCGCAATGCCCATCACCTCGCACGTTCGCGCTATGAGCGACGAGCGGGCTCAACAAGCTGACAGGGAACGCCGCCAGCTGAGGCAGGGCATGTCCGGTTGAGCTCGTCCGGACTCTGCAACGCCAGACTCTTCAGGTTGTCGATCGGCGGGACGGGACGACGTTGTCGGAGACGGGTGCGCGTTCTGCCTGCCTGTCACTCTCATGAGTAAGAACAGCGCTGGCGAGGGCGAGCCTAGTTACCTGCCGGCGAAGTGCCTCGATTTCGGCCTTCTGGTTGGCAATGGTTTTCTCGAGCTTGGTGACTGTGTCCCGGAGCCGTTTCTCGGGTTCCGGGACCTGTCGGGTTTCGTTACGGACGCGTTCGTAGAACTCGTTCTTCAGGTCGACGTGTCGTTTGAGGAGGGCCATGCGGTGGACGTCGGCCTCGGCGGCGAGCACCGGCGGTCGCCCTTGCGCAGGGTGATCCAGGTGGTGACCAGGGCGGCGGCCACGCCGATCTCGTGGTGGGCCGCCTGGTCTGTTGACTGCACCAAGCTGGTGATCCGCTGGTGTTCCGACCGGTGGGTGCCGAGGATCTCGGCAAGTCCTCGTTTCATGGAATGTCCTCCGTACATCGGGATCTGATGGATGGCTGCGGTCGGTTGCCGTCGGTCGGTGCGGTGGTGAAGGGGGCGAGACCTTCGCTGCCATGGTTCGTAGTCGACGCGGCCGATCAGGAGATCGAGCCGGTGAGCCGGTACCTGCGTTATCTGGCGCTCGGCGACGCGAGCGCGCTGACCGGCCGCAGCTACGGGTACGACGTGCTGCGCTGGTTTCGGGTGCTGTGGGCGGTGGATATCGGCTGGGAGCAGGCGACCGAGGCGGAGACGACCGCGATGGTCGGCTGGCTGCGTACGGCGCCGAATCCGCAGCGGCGACGCTCGCGGCTGGACTCGATTCCCGCAGGCGTGGTCAATCCGAAGACGGGCAAGTCCACGTTGCGCGACGGGTACGCGCCTCGCACGATCGCACACGCGTTGACCGTGGTGCACGCCTCGTCGCCCGCGTCGCCGAGGCCGAGCGCGAGGGCTGGCTCGGGGAGGTCGAAGGGCTCCGGGTCAGTCTGGCTGGAGCCGGAGACAAGCTTGCTCAAATGGACCGACGAGCGTCCGGCGGTACGGCGATCGACCTCGGCGTGCCGCGCATAGCCGCAGCTCAACCCATCCAGGCGGTGGGAACGGCTTCGCTGACACAATCACTGGATGACCAGCAATGACATCCGGTTCGACTGCCAGCACCGTGGCGACGGCGGCCCGCTCGTGATCGTCCCCCGCATCGACGGAGCACCACTCACCGAGCTGGTCGACGGGTTCGAGATCGCCGCCGGGATGCAGCCCACAGGCAACGCCTACGGCGGTCTGATCCCAGAGTTCTTCCGGTTCGGCCCGATGCAGGATCACTTCCTCGAACGGTCCACCAACGCGATGGGGCCGAAGATACCCGTTCTCGGTTGTGAATGCGGCGAGTGGGGGTGCTGGCCGCTCATGGCCCGCATCACCGCGACGGCCGACGTCGTTACCTGGGAGGCCTTTGAGCAACCGCACCGCAAGGCCCGCGACTATGTGGCATTCGGTCCGTTCCAGTTCGACCGTCACCAATACGATGACGCTTTGCAAGGCCTGAGCGCGGTGATCGGCTCCGACGTCGACGACACGCGCGCATGAGCGCCACCGGGCGCGGCCTGCTGGGCTAAGGGATGGGGGAGTGGTTTATGGAAAGATTCGAGACGGAGAGTCTGGCGCTCATGCCTGGCGAGAAGGTGCAGGCCAGGGTCCTCAGCCATCACCCATGGGGTGTGCTCGTTGAGATCGTTGGTTACGAGAACGCTGGTCTGTCGGCCTCTATCGACATGATCCAGCAGTTCTCCCAGACCACGAGCAACCACGACGAACTGCTCGTGCTCTTCCCGCCCATCGGTTCACAGATCGATGCAGTGATCGAGCAAATCCACCGCTGGCATCCGCCGGTATCAGTGCGGCTGACCATCCGACCTGTCGACCTGTCGACCTGCCGACCTGCCGACCTGGAGTCGCTGGTTTGGAGCTGCGACTTCTGTGGTGAACCGATCACGTTGGGCCCAGGTGGAGACGCCCTCGTCCTGGACTCGCGCAGCAGCGACGGTCCAGGAAGCCACACCATCATCTCCCACCGGCACTGCCTTGCCGAGCGCATCCGCCCGGAGAACAGTGGAGAGCGGGCGCGAGCATGCACTCGGCCCGGCGCCCGACGAGTACCTGCCGCGCCGCACCGAGTGGCACCGCGAACTCACCAAGGACCTACGCCGCTGGTAATGGGCCTGCTGCCGCACCGTTGCTGTCGCTCGACCAGACCGGACGGCTCGCCGGGACGCTGGCGCAGAAGCTGCTGGGGACACCGTGACGGCCGCCCGCCCGAACACCCCGCCCCGTACCCGAGGTGGTGATGTGGTCCGACCAGGGAATCCGGACTCCTCCTGCGGATCGGCCCCGAAGGGATATACCACCGCGGCTCCGAGAACCGGGACACCGACGGGCTCTGTGGCCCCAGGTCACCGGACCGGAGACCGGCGAGCCGCTGACGGCGTGATGAAGCCGCTCAAGCCGCGCCTGGCGATGGAGGAGTTCCGCTGCCAGGTCGGCATGAGGCCAGCCACCAGGACCGGGAACGGGGCGCTGTGGCTGCTGCCGCTGCCCGCAGGTACGCCCGAGGACCCTCCGTGGGACTGGGCGGAGGGGGTGACGACGACCGAGCCGCCGGTGTGCCTCGCCCACGCCCTGGTCGCTGCCCAGAAATGCCCCCGGCTCGGGGAGCGGCGTCATCAGGCGTTCTTCGTCCGCGACGCCGAACTCGTCGCCGTCGAAGGCCACCTCTACCCTACGCCGCCGTCCCCGCCCTGGGCCCGGCCGCAGAAGGCCGCAGTCGCCTGGGACTTCCCAGAGGCACGCCTTATGGTCGTCGAGCGACTGGTGCGTCGACTGCGTGATGTGACGCCCGTCGACCTGGACGACCGGGAACTGACCGGAGACGCCGTCCCCTGCAACCGGGGGCGGCAGCGTGATCGGTACGGCCGGGGCGCCCGCGCCGCCGGCCAGCCTGACGCCGCGCAACGCCTCGCTGACCTCGTCGTGAACCGCGTCGGCGTTGTCCCGTGGCACCGCGCTGGGACGTATGGCCGACGGTGACCGGAAGGAGGGCCGGATGCAAGATCACCAAAAAGCAACCTGAAACTTTCCAGGTACCACTCCTTGATCCGCGCCCGTTGAATTACGAGCAACGCGCCGCCACTGGGGACGGTGGCAGGACACGGGGGAACACCACTATGGGACGGGCTTTCGCCATGAAGTGTGCGGCGGCGCTGATGGTCGGCGCGGCGGCGACAGGCTGCGGCGCGGCGGCCGTTGGCCCGTCTGGTAACTCGGCGAGCCCGCGCCCAAAGGCCCGTGAGCTCACCGACGCTGAGCAGATCCTGATCCAGCGTGCTGAACAGACGCTCGTCAAGAAGTGCGTGGAGGAGGCGGGCTTCAAGTACTGGATCGGCCGCCTGCCGACGGTCGACGAGCTGAAGGGTACGGGATACGTCCTGACGGACGTCGACTGGGCGAAGCGGAACGGGTACGGCACCCGGCTGCAGGAGAAGCTCCAGACCATCCAGCGGAGCGACCCCAACAACACCTACGCCAGGTCGCTCTCGCAGGAGGAGCGCGTCCGCTACAGCACGGCTCTCGAAGGCGGCCCGTCGAGCGGAATGCTGACGGTCGAGCTGCCCGGGGGCGGCACCGTGCAGACGCCTCGTGACAGTTGCCAGGTCGAGGCCAAGAGGAAGCTGTACGGGGACTTCGAGACCTGGTTCCAGACCGAGAAGACCGCCACCAACCTGTCCCGCGTTTATGTACCGGTCCTCCTCAAGGATCAGCGCTTCGTCGACGCGGTCGAGAAATGGTCGGCCTGCATGCGCGAGGCCGACCACGACTACGCCAGCCCTCAGGAGATCCGCAAGAGGCTCCCGGAAGTGACCAAGGGAATGGGCAGGGACGAGGCGTTCGCCCAGGAGGTGAAACTCGCCGTCGCAGAGGCCAGATGCGCCACACGGACTCCCCTGTCCGAAACGGCGCTTGCCCTCCAGAACGAGTACCGGGCCAAGCAGCCCCAGCAGTACCGCGACGCCGTCGTCACGTACCAACACATGTCTCTCGCCGCGTTGCAGCGGGCCGAGGACATCGTTGGTTCGTCGGACTGACACCACGCCGACGAGGACCAGCCGTCCGCGGCACCACAGCCGCAGGACATCCACACCGTACCTATACAAAAGGAGCATGCAACATGCGCAAGATCCTGGCCACCGTCGCCACGATCGGTCTCGCCGGCCTCGGCGTGATCGTCGCGGCGACCACCGCACAGGCTTCGACGGGCTGCGACAACGCCTGGGCGGGTGCCACACCCGGATATTTCTACGCCTGGGACGGCACCAACTGCGGTGGTGGCCTCCTCGGCGCCACCGACAGCTATGACACCAGCTACAGCGACATCCTCGGCGTCTTCCAGGGCGACGACACCAACAAGGCATCTTCCATCATGAACAGGGGAACATCCGGCATGGCCGTCCAGGTCTTCAACGGCACGGGATCGGACTGGGCCGGCGGCCACACCTGTCTCAGGAGGGCCGAGTACTACATGAGCTCCCTGTCCGGGCACACGTTCACAAGCGGAGTCTCGGTGAACAACAACATCAGCTCTCACCGGTGGGTCTGGGACGGTTCCTGCGACAAGTTTCTGGACTCCTAGCTCCACAGCGGTTCGTGTCCTGAGGTGAGGGACCTGGTCCGGCTGGGCCCCTCACCGGCGCGAACGGCGCTGCCCAGTGCGAGGGTGGGCAGAGGACGTCGTTTCTTTCGGTTTGAGTATTCGTCGAACCGTGCACGACGGATCTCGTTGAGCGGCTGGTGCCGGACGAGCTGTCGGTGTTGTTCGGGCGTGCGCGACCGATGAGGTGAGCGCATAGTTGGTCCAACAGGACGTGGCTCGCCGAGTAGGCGCTCTCTCGTCCATGCGCTTGTCGACCTGGGCGCGTACAAGGTGGCTCACGTTGCGGTCGCCCACCACACATGGTGAACCGGCCGCGTAGTCGTTTCCGGGGAGCGATAGACGCCAAACCGGAACGCCGAATCAAGGATGTGCGGAGCTCGTCCACGGGCCTCACAGGGATCGTCGTGAGGACGTGTCAGGGCCTCGGCTGGGCCTGCGCGCCCGATTACCAGGGGATGAAGACGTCCTTGAGCGTCGTGCAGAGGAGCAGCTCTTGATCAGTCTGTGTGACCGGGGGGCGTAGGTTCCCGCCAGGTTGCCCATGCTGTTCTCGGGGCTGCAGCCGGTACGTTGCGCCAGCCGGCGTCCGTCCGCGTCGGCGGGCTGGTAATCAGTGCCCCGGAAGTAGGACACGGCGCTACGTTCACCGCCGATGTTGTTGAAGATTGACCGCACGGGGGCGGTGGAGTCCACTGCGGCCGCGCCCTGTACGACCCGCGCCCCAGGGACCCGGGCCGCTGGGACTGGACCGGCGACACTCCCTGATTGTCCTGGGCTGAGACTCGCCCACGAGCCCGGCCCGGGGCACGCTGGGAGCCGTGAGCAGCGCGCCGATCGTCGTGCACCGGCCCTCTGATGGCACCCATTGAAATCGGCCACCAGCTGCTCGGGGGTGGTCCCAGACCTGCTCAATGAATCTCCCCACTCATGCGGCCCTGACCTGCGGACGGGCGCCAAAGGACCGGTTCTCTCATAGCTACGACAGACGGTCACGTAGCGTGGAGTGACGGCTGGGCCTGGGCCTGTCGCGGTAATTACGTCACCTCACCTGCGAAAAAGCGCGGGGCGCCCTGCTGAGGGGGCCCGCCCTCGCGGTAGATGAGAACAGGGTGCCGCCTTGTCGGTGCCGGGTGACACCATCCGGCCATGAGTAGCGAATCTTTCAACTGGCACGAGTTCCTGGGACGGTGGCAGGAGGAGTGGGTTCCGCGCCAGGACGCAGACGAGGACGGCGGGCAGGCCCTCGTCCCGGGCCTGCCCGGGGCGGACGAGGCGGTGATCGCCATGGCCGAGGAGCGGCTGGGGCGGCGGCTACCGCCCTCGTACCGGGGGTTCCTGGCCGCGAGCGACGGGTGGCACGTCGACCAGACGGCCGGGATCTACCGGCTCGGGGGTGCCTCGGACATCGACTGGTTCCGGGATCCGTACGACATGACCACGCTGTACGAGCCGGATCCGGGCGACGACCCCCGCGAGGAGGACGTCCTCCTGGCCGGCATGTGGCAGCGGGCGCTGCGCCTCGAAACGGACTCCGACATGTCGCATGCCCTTCTCGACCCGGGCGACAGCGACGAGGACGGCGAGTGGGCACTCTACGTCTACAAGGGCTGGAGCGGTGAAGTGCCCGACCGCTACCCCTCGTTCCGCGCGTACATGGAGGCCATGTACCGCGGCTTCCACGCCGACCGGGCGGCGCAACCCGACTTCGTGAACGCGACCACGCTCGCCCAGGACGTCCACGTGGACGAGGCGCGTCTGCTGGCCCTGCGCGGACGGTACGAGGAGGCCTTGCCCCTGCTGCAGGAGGCGTTCTCCTTCGGGAGGCCGCGCAGCGCCGTCCTGCTGAACCAGCTCAGGCACCTGCTCGCTCCGAGCGGCTCCCAGGGCTACGGCAACCTGGTGGCGGACCCGCTGTACCAGCCGGAGATCCTGCCCCTGGAGGCCATGGAGCAGGCGAACGGCCGCGGGTGGTCGGGCGGGGACGAGCAGTGGCTGCGGATGATGGTCGCACGGGGGGCCGCCCCGGAGATCGCCGAGGCCGTGCTGGGCGCCGTGCGGGACGGCACCCACCAGTACGCGCCTCCCGGTCCGTGGGGCCGGGCCGTCGCCGAGGCACGGGAGGCGGCCCGCTGGGGCGCGACCGACGCCGCGTGGCACGTGCTGCGGGACGCGCTGCCGCTGTGGGAGGCGCCGGGGCCGCTGATGGTCGTCCCGCTCGGCCTGCTCGCCGATCCGGTCCTGGGGCCGCTGATCACTCCGGAGCGCGGGCGGGAGATCCTCGCGACACCGCGGGCCGGTGAGACGGGACCCGCTCCCGAGCCGGTGCCCGATCTCGATCCGCCGGGCCTCGCCTGGCTGGCGGGGCCGTTCAGGTACGGGCAGCCGCTCGACGGCTACCGCTGCGTCTGGGTCGAGGGGGCGGATCCCGTCGGCCTGCCTGCCCTGATCGGTGAGGAGGGCGCCGAACTGAGCCCGCCCGTCGATCTGTCGAGGTCTTTCCGGCGGGCGCCCCAGCCCCATGAGCGGGAGGGCGTGGAACTCTGGGAGGACCGGGCCGTCGTCGCCGTCGGCCGCACGGCTGAAGGGTGGGCCTTCGCCTTCGACGGGCCCTCCCACCGCCACCTGCACGGCCTGTTCCTGTCCCCGGCCGCGGCCGCCTCCTCGTCCGGCCGCGCGGTGGTGGTGTGGTCCGACCCGAGGCACTCGTCCCCGGACGATCCGTCGGCCTTCCACGTATCGGTGGCCGAACACGGCCAGGAGCTCTACGCCTTCACCGTGCGCGGCACGGAGATCCAGCGCTCCGGCGCGATACCCGAGACCCTGGACCCCGCACGGCTGTTCCGGCCGGAGGCCACCGAGCAGGACAACGAACGGCGGGTGCTGGAGGCCCTGCACACCGAACTGGGGCTCTCGCTCCCCCGCTTCGCGCTGACCCAAGGCAGGCT
Organism: Streptomyces gobitricini; assembly: GCF_039532985.1. Lineage (NCBI taxonomy): Bacteria > Bacillati > Actinomycetota > Actinomycetes > Kitasatosporales > Streptomycetaceae > Streptomyces > Streptomyces gobitricini. The sequence goes on from NZ_BAAASR010000007.1 coordinate 125,401, forward strand.
CCACACCTTCACCACCCGGTCCTGGACCCGGGCGCCACGCGCAGGTGAGGGCTTCGCCTACATCAGCTTCGCGCGGCACCGGTCCTGACCGCGGGCGGGCCCGCCCCCCGTGGCGGGCCCGCTGGCGACGACCGACCGCGGTCTCAGCTCAGGTTGATCGCGCGGGCGCTGGTCGCGCCGGCCTCCTGGGCGACCTCCGTAGCCATCCGCCCTGCCCGGCTGCCCGGGCCGCCGACGCGGCAAATCGAGGGGAAGCCAGCGCGAAGCGCCGCCGAAGGCGCCCTTGAGGGCTCGGCGCGGCCCGCACCCTGCATGATCGGGCGGCCCAGGCCGACAACGCACGACGCTCACCGAAACTCCCCACTCCGTTGAATGCCGGAACAAGTGAGGCGACGAGCGTCCCTGTCCGAATTCGGAGATTCCCATCACCTCCAGCTCGGGCGGCCGGAGAGTCACTGTGCACAGGCGCGGGCAGGACGAGGTCCTCGGCACCGCCTACAGCGACCACGACCTAGTCGTGTTTCTCGAGGGCGCCGGCGTCGCCGAACCCGAGACCACCTGGGACGATCCGCAGTGGGTGGAGTGGCGCGGCGGCCCTGCCCACGAGTTCAGCGCCGCCTGACCTCCGAGCGGCGGCAGCGGCCGGGCAGGGTGGCCCTGCCCGGCCGCGGTGGCTACGCCCAGGGCCGGGGCAGCGCGTGCCACAGGGCTCTCAGCCAGTCGGGCGGGTTGGTGAGGAACGCTTGTGGGTCCGGCGCAGCTGTTCGATGAGGACGAGGGCCTCGGACGGTGTCGCGGTCGGCTGGTGGTGCGGAGTGGAAGAGCGGTCCTCCAGCCCGAGTTCCCCGTGGCTGCGATCTCGATTGACCCACTTCGATGCACACGCCCGGGAGATCCCCATCTCGGCCGCGACATGCGCAATCGGCCTCGTCCGGCAACGCTCGACCAGCCGACGGCGCCCCTCGATGGTGAGGGGCGCGTTCCGATGCGTCACGCAGTGGGACCAGGTGCGGAGGGCCGCTTGGTGATGTCCCGCTGGGAGATGGCCTCTGCCACCTCGTCGAGGGCGGTGCGCAGGGAGGCACCGTATGTGTCCTGGGGGAGGTTGGGGGCGTGCTCTTGGGCTGTGTTGATGTGCTCGGTGGCCGCATTGAAGGAGCCGAGGCGGCGGTAGTTGTCGGCCAAGTTGAGGTGGAGGGAGGGGTAGAACCCGGCGATGTGGAGACTGGCGTGGTGCGCCTGGGCACGCTGTTCGGTCACGGCGTCGGCAGCGTCCAGGGCCCGGACGTCCCAGGCGAGGGCCTGGGCGGGATCTTCGTAGAGGTCTGCCAGGTAGTGGGCGAGTGAGCAACGGTGCAGCGGGTCCCCGGTGACGCCGATCTCCGACCACAGGTTCAGGAGCTTTTGGCGGGCGGAAAGGATGTCGCCCGTTCGACCTTCGACGACGGCTTGGCCGATGGCTTCCATGGTCGGATCAGGGCTGGCAGGTGTGGTGGTCATGAGGTTCCTCGTCGTCGTTCTCAGGCTGAGTGGTCGAACTGGATGGGCATGGCGAGGGTGGTGAGATCGCCGCGGTCGGCGGAGCGGATCGTGACGGGCTGGTCGCGTCCCCTCAGGTCGAGCATCACGTCGGGGCCAATCGCCGTGCTCACGGCGGGATAGAGCGTGGTCATTTCGAACCGGATCTGGAGGGCCTCCCCCGTCACCGTGGCGGAGAGCGGGATTCCGGGGTGTTCGTCGTTCGGGGACCGGACGTTCACGCTCTGATCGGTGAGGTGTAGTACGACGTGTTCACTGGGGTGCTCTTCCAGAACCCGCAGGAGCAGGTCCTTCGAGACCGTCGCGCGGGTGGTGACCTCGTCCAGGGACTCATGCATCAGACGGTGGTCTGGAAACTCCTCAGGCAACGTCCGGCAGTGCCGGTCCTCCCGCTCGCGCATTCGCAGCCAGATCCCGTGCGGCACCGCTTCGATGCAGATCAGCGCACTGCGCCGGACGTCGGCCACCGCAGCCCGGAGGTCGTCGCCGTCGACCGTGCCGGCCCAGGTCTGCTCCGCTGGCCGCGCTGGCACCAGGGTCCGAGTGGAGAGCCGGTACCGGTCGGTCGCCGTCAGGGCGACTGCCTCGTCACTCGCCTCGATGTGCAGGCCGGCGAGCACCGCCATTCCCGGCTCGTGCGCGGTCGCGGTCAGAACCTGCTCGATCGCATCTGCCAGCACGGGACCCTTCAGCGTGGCGATCAGCAGACCGGGCACGTTGCCGCCAAGCGCGGACTTGATGACCGCCGCCTTCCGCCGCGCCGCCGCCGCATCCCCTTCGATCTTGGCGACATGCTCGTCGAGCAGCCGTGCCGCCTCGTCCGCCCCGGCAGCAAGGACCGCCTCGACCGCAGCCAGCGGCATGGCGATCTCGCGGAGCTGGCGCAGCGTGGTCGCCCGCTCCAGTTGGGCGGCCGCGTAGTAGCGGTAGCCCGTGACCGGGTCTACGTCGGCAGGCGGCAGCAGCCCGGAGTCGGCGTAGAACCGCAACGCGCTGGAGGTCAGGCCACTGCGCTGGGCAAAGACGCCGATCGGCATCAGCTCGGAATTTGGCACCTCGCCATCATCAAGCTTCAACCAACCCGAAGGTCAACATCGACGTGGCGCGTCACCAACGTCATGGCCAGCAAGCTAGTCGTCCGAGCCGGTGGCCGAAGGCGGCGCCTCGGCCACAAAGAACAGAAAGCAGGGTTTGGCCGAAAGGTCGTGGAAGCCGTCGGGGAAGAGTTCACGGGCGGCCGGGTCGGGCTGCGGCTCGCTGATGGTGGAAAGGCGAAAGCCGGCGGTGGCGAAGACATCGGTCATCGCGTTCAACGGCTTGCGCCAGAACTTCATCGGGACGGTCTGCCCGCCGAACGTCCAGTCGAAGGTATAGCTGGTGGTCGCGAAGTAGTCGGGCCGAGGTTCCTGGATCGTGTAGGCCACGAACGGGTGGTCCACCGACGCGATCAGTCGGCCGCCGGGCCTGAGCACGCGCCGCAACTCGGCCAGCGTCGGCCCCCAGTCCCTCAGGTAGTGCAGGACCAGCGATACGGCGGGGCAGCTGACCCAGGCCTGGAATCCGCAGGTCTCGCCAGCGCTGAAAACCGCGTACACCTACGACGTGAGCGGCCGGGTTGACTCCATCACCGCGCCGGGCGAACTCCCCTGGAAGTTCACCTACGGGACGGCGGGTTCAGGCTCGTCGGCAGGCCCGGGCATGCTGCTCAAGGCCGCGCGCGCGACCCTCAAGCAGGGGACTACGGACGTCGTGGAGGCGGACGCCGTTCACAGCGTCGTCTACGACGTCCCGCTCACCGGCTCCGCCGCCCCCCACAAGATGGGCGCTGCGGACGTCAAGGCATGGGGGCAGACGGACCTGCCCACCGACGCCACGGCGGTCTTTCCGCCCGACTCGGTTCCGTCCTCGAACTCCGGCAGCGCACTCGCCGCCGGGGACTACCGCAGGGCCTCTGTCCACTATCTGAGCGCATCAGCCCGGAAGGTGAACACCGCCGCGCCGGGCGGCCACATCAGCACCACCGAGTACGACCGGTTCGGCAACACCGTCCGAGAGTTGTCGGCGGCCAATCGCGCCCTCGCCCTCGGCCTGTCCGCGGACGCCACGGCCGTCCAGGCCGACCTGGGCATCGGTTCACTCCCTAGCGCCGAGCGCGCCGAGCTGCTCTCGACGCGATCGGTCCACAACAGCACCGGCACCCGCGAGCTGGAGGGCTTCGGTCCGCTGCATCGGGTGACCCTCACCCAGGACCTGAAGAGCGGTACGGCTACGCTGGTGGCAGCGGGCACATCCGTCACCGCACGCGCGTGGACCGTGGCCGAGTACGATACGGGCCGGCCGACCGACAGGTCCGCGACCATCGCCGACCAGGTCACCAAGCGCACGGTGGGCGCGCAGGTACGCGAGCACCCGTCGGTGCACGCCGAGAGGCGCGTCAGCGAGACCGTCTACGACTGGGCCAAGGGACTTCCCCTGAAGGAGATCCAGGACCCGGCCGGGCTGGCGATCACCACGACCACCGAGTACGACTCCCAGGGCCGCGAGACCAAGAACATCGCCCCGGGCGGCACCGGGACCGACGCAGCGACGACGGTGACCACCTACTGGTCTGCGACCGGCACACCGGCACCGGCACCTGTGCCGGCCGGCCGGAGTGGGCCGACATGGTGTGCTCCACCGGCCCCGCCGGTGCCATCACCGGCGGCGGAAGCAATCCCGCCCAGCGCGCCACCAGGACCACCGAGTACGACTGGTGGGGTAACACCGCGAAGGTCACGGAGGTGGCGAACGGAGCGACCCGCACCCTCACCAACACCCATGACGCGGCTGGCCGGCCCACCACGGTCAAGGTTACGGATACCGCGGGACAGGCCGTCCCCGATGTCACCACCGAGTACGACACCGCCACCGGACGCCCGGTGAAGTCAGTCTCACCGACCGGCGGCACTATCAGCAAGGCGTACGACAAGCTGGGCCGCCAGACCTCGTACACCGACGCGGACGGCGGCACCACCAGCGTCACCTACGACACGCTCGGCCGCCCCGCGCAGGTCAGCGACAACATCCCGAGTACCCGCACCTTCACCTACGACCAGGTCGGTGAGCCGCGCGGCCTGGCCACTAAGATCACCGACTCGGTGGCAGGCACCTTCACCGCCACGTACAGCGCTGACGGCACGGTCCGCAGCGAGCAGTTGCCCGGCGGCTACACCCTCAAGACGGTCGAGGATCCCACGGGATCGCAGACGGAACGGAAGTACACCCGCGACAGCGACGGTGTGCTGGTCTACTCGGACACCGTCACCAACTCCGTCCACGGCCAGTCGACGACCCACGCCGGCTGGTCCGACCAGACGTACCGGTACGACGCGGCCGGGCGGCTCTCCACGGTGGAGGACACCGCGAACACCGTCTGCACCAAGCGGACGTACGTTTTCGACAACCGTACCAACCGCACCTCGCTGACCACCGCCACGGCCACCGCCGGCCTCGACTGCCCGGCAACCGGAGGAACCCCCCGGACGCACACCTACGACACCGCGGACCGTCTTGTCGACACCGGATACACGTACGACCCCTTCGGCCGTGCGACCGCCAAGCCCGGCGGCACCGGCATCGCGTACTACGCTCACGACCTCGCGTACCGGGAGTCCGTGAGCGGCAAGCGCCAGACCTGGCAGCTGGACGCCGCCCACCGCTTCAGGTCGTGGACGGCCGAAACGAGCGACGGCACCAGCTGGACGCAGACCGCATCCCGCACCAACCACTACGACGGCGATTCCGACAACCCCCGGTGGATCGTCGAGGACGCCACCACCGGGCTGCTGACCCGCAATGTCGACTCACTGGGCGGCGGGCTCGCGGCGACCACCGGCAAGACGGGTAACACCGTCCTGCAGCTCACCTCCGTCCACGGAGATGTCGCACTCCAGCTCCCGCTCGACACCTCCAAGCCCCCCGTCGCCCTGGACACCGACGAGTACGGCCAAGCGCGCGCGGGCCAGAAGCCCATCCGCTACGGCTGGCTCGGGCGCGACCAGCGCTCCAGCGAGACCCTGTCAGGTCTGACGCTGATGGGTGCCCGTCTGTACGACCCCGCGACCGGCCGGTTCACCTCGGTGGACCCGGTCGAGGGCGGCAACGCCAACGCCTATGACTATTGCTCCGGCGACCCGGTCGGCTGCAAGGACATCAGCGGCGAGTTCAGCATCAACGACATCTGGCACGAAGGAAAGGCCTACTTGTGGTACTGGTGGGCCTGCTGGGGTGTGGCCGACGACAGCTACTGGGCCGCGAAGACGGCGAAGAAAGCCTACAAGAACTCCAACAAGCAGAACGCCTACCGGCACTGCATCTGGCAGGCCATCCTCGTATGGGACTTCGGCTGGACGATCGCCAAGGCCTTCGGAGACGCCCATGAGGTCAAGCACAAGAACTCGAAGAACAAGGCCCAGCGGCGTGACTCCCAAGTGGATTACCACAACAACAAGGTGGGCCGTCAGATCGGTTCACAAATCACCGCGTGGACGCGGTCGGGCGCGCACGACGCCGCCTGCAAGCGCTGCAAGAAGGCGCTGCGCAACGGAAAACTGGCCATGCGCTGACGCGTAAGATCCCTTGCTCCGGCGGGCTCGGGGCAGTCATCCGCCACCCCGGGCCCGTCGGCGCGACCCTCACTCACGGAGACATCTGTGCAAGACGACACGCTCAACCAGCCCGGCCGTAGGCTGTCCGTCGGCTGGGCCGTCACGCTTTCGTTCGATGTCGGAATCACCTGCCTGGCGTCGCTCATTCTGTGCGGCATCGGCCTGCTGCTCCCGGGCATCACCGAGGATTACGGGGAGTCCAGCGAGCCGTCCTCCCCGGCAGCTCTCGTCTGGTTCGCGGGCGCGCTCCTGCTGCTCGGTTCCCTCGCGGCCACCACGCCGCGGGTCCGGTCCGCGAAGGACGGCCCTCGGCGCCTTGGGTGCACGCTCTCGGCTCTCCGGCTGGGGCTGCTGATCCTCGGCGCGGTCGGTTACGTTGTGTACGGCATTGTGACCATCGAGCTCGCCTGAGGCCGGCCCGGCAGCCGCAGCACTGCGACGGTCCCGGCCCCTCTCCGGAGCCGTGTCCGAATGACCAACACTGGTGGGGCAGACGCCGGCCCTGCATTCCGGGCACTCCGCCTCGCCCGTACCGCCCCGAACGGCTGCCGGGTGGCTCAGCGCCGCCCGCGCTCCGAGCTCCCACTGGCAGGAGACCTACGCCGGGTCGTCGCTGGAGCGGCCTTTCCTGCCGCTGCTGTTCGTCTTCGCGCCCGCCCCACGCCGCGCGGCCACGGAAACGAGGGAGGCCGCCTTCCACGACCGTGCCCGGCCGATCGGGCGGATCGCCGTGGCGACGACGACCCTGTCGCAACTGACCGAGCACGGGACGAAGCGGCCGGTGTGGCGGGTTGCCGGCCAGGGGGAGAACCGTCGGCCTATGGCTGCGCTGCCGGCACCGCGCTGAGCTCGCCAGCGTCGCCGGGTGGATGACCCACGACGCCGGCGTCCACGACAACGCTCAGCACTATCTCCTCCTCGGCCTTCAAGCCGCCAAACAGGCCGGTCGCCACGGCGCGGGCATCGGCGGGCACCTGCTGAACTGCCTCGCCCGCCAGGCCAACCACCTCGGCCACGCCGAAGACGCACTGGAGCTCGTGCAGGCCGCCCAATACGGCACCCGCAAGCTCCCGCCCGGACGGCTCCGCGCGCTGCTGTGCTCCCTCGAAGCCCGCTGCCACGCCGTGCTCGGCAACGTGGAAGACATGCAGCGGGCGACCACGGCCGCCGAAACCGCCCTCAACAGCGACGCCGGCACTCCGACCCCAAGCTGGGCCGCCTGGTTCGACGCCGCGGAGTTCCACGTCACGGCCGGGGTATGCGAGTTCATCGCCGCCGAGCACGCGCCCGCGAGGGCGGAGAGGGCGATCGACCTCATCACGTCGGGGACGGTCAGGCGGCCGACCGAGCGCGTCCGCAGCCGCGCGTTCGACCAGATCGCGCTGGCTCGGGCCTATGTGCGCGCCGGGCAGCCGGAAGCGGCGGACACCGCCACCGGCAAGGCCCTGACACTGATGGGGGCCGTGAACTCAACCCGTGTCGGTGACCGGCTGCGCGAGCTGCACGCAGAGCTCAGCACGGCGCCACTTGGAGGGGCCACGGCAGACAGCCGGGAGCGTATCCACGCAGCTCTGCAGCCGTGCTGATCTCGCGGGGCCAGAACACGGTGACCATGCTGTTGCGCTGCAGACATGCTCACCGCCCCGAAAAGGCACATGGGTCTTGCGGACTGGGCATCCTGACACACTGGTGAGCCGCCTGCCGACTCCGACGGGCGGGGAGACCCGCCGCCCGTGGAAGGAGCTGGGCTTCGAGCTCGCTGCTAACCGTGCCCCGACTCCGAGTGGCCCGCTGGTCCGGGGGCGGCTGGATGCATCCCGAAGGTGCCGTAAGGCGGGCGTAGTCTGTGGATCATGTCGGACGACTCCCCTCTCATACAGAGTCTGCGTACCGCCGTCGCTGCCGTTCCCGCAGACGTATCCCTGCGGCTGCATCTGGCCCAGCTCCTACTGGAGGCGGGCCGGTCGGAAGCCGCCGTTGCTGAGGCGGCCGTCGCGCTTCAGCACGCGCCCGGTCACGCCCAGGCCCGGGACCTGATGACCCGGGCGATGGGCGCGCTGGCCCCGGCGCCGACGCAACCCCCGGATCGGCAACCGGGGTTCGACTGGCAGGCCGCCGAGGAACAGACCGGGGACGTGGTGCCGCCGCGGTTCGTCGAGGCACCGGCCCGCGCGGACGGGCAGGACGATCTGGCCGGCGCCAAGGGCGTGGGACGTGGAGAAGCGTGGCACCGTCCGGCTGGCGGACGTCGGCGGTATGCAGGACGTCAAGGACCGCCTCGAGGCCGCGTTTCTCGCTCCAACGCGCAACCCAGAGCTGCGCAAGCTGTACGGCAAGAGTCTGCGCGGCGGACTGCTGCTCTACGGGCCGCCCGGCTGCGGCAAGACGTTCATAGCCCGCGCCGTCGCCGGGGAACTCGGCGCCGCGTTCCTGTCCGTGTCGGTCAACGACGTGCTGGACATGTGGATCGGCAACTCCGAGCGCAACATGCACGAGCTCTTCGAGACCGCCCGTCGCCAGGCGCCCTGCGTGGTCTTCCTGGACGAGCTGGACGCCCTCGGCGCCAAGCGCAGCCGCACCGCGCACAGCGGGATGCGCAACACGGTCAACCAGCTGCTCACCGAGCTGGACGGCATCGACTCGGCGACGAACGAGGGCGTGTTCGTGCTGGCCGCCACCAACGTGCCCTGGGACGTCGACAACGCCCTGCGCCGCCCCGGCCGACTGGACCGGACGATCCTTGTCCTGCCGCCCGACGCTGCCGCCCGCGAGGCGATCCTCCGCTACCACCTGCAAGACCGTCCCATCGACAACGTCGACCTGGACAGACTGGTCAATGCTACCGACGGTCTCTCCGGCGCGGACCTGGCCTATGTCTGCGAGGCGGCGGCCGAGCGGGCGCTGCTGGACTCGGCGCGCACCGGCACCGTACGGATAATCGGCATGAAAGACCTGCTGGCCGCCGCGAAGGAGGTCGTCCCGTCGGCCGAGCCGTGGTTCGCCTCCGCGCGGAACGTGGCGATGTTCGCCAACGAGGGCGGAATGTACGACGACCTGGTCGCGTACCTGAAGAAGAGGCGCAAGCTGTGACCACCGCCGTGCATCCCGCCGTGGAGCGGGCCGACCTGCTCATCGACCTGAAGCGGTACGAGGAGGCAAGGGAGCTGCTGGCCCGGCGGCTCGCGGAGGACCCGGAGGACGTCCGGGCCTGGGTCAAGCTCGCCCGCAGCCATCTCGGGGACGACAAGGACGGGCCGAAGGCCCTGCAGGCGACGGAGCGGGCGCTGGCCCTGGACCCCGAGGACATCGGGGCCCTCGTCATACACGCGCACGCCCTGCGCGCCGCGTGCCGCTTCCCGGAGACTGAGGGGATACTGCGCGAGGTGATCCGCCTCGCCCCCGACCACTGGCACGGCTACGCGCTGCTCGCCGACTGGCTGTGGCGCATCAGGGTGATCCGCTCCGCGTAGGCCAACGGCGGACAGGTCAGACGCGAAGACCAGGACGCCGCCCTGCGGGAGGCCGGCGAACTGGCCCAAGAGGCCATCAGGCTGGGCCCCGAGGAGGTCTACGCATACGAGGTGGCGTGGCTGATCGCGGACAGGTCCGGCAACCGGACGGCCACCGACCAGCTCGATGGGGCCATCCTCCGGCTCGACCCGCAGCACGAGCACGCCCTGGCCCGGCGGACGGAGAAGGCGGCGACCGCCCCCGGCGTCAAGGCGGCACAGGCCGCCACCCTGTACGCCGACGCGCTCGCCACCGCCCCGCACTCCGCATCGATGCGTAGCGGCCTGGACGACGCCTCCTACCGTCTGCTGCGCGGCCTGCGCTGGCTCGCCCTGCTCTGCCTGGCCCTTGCCGGTGTGAGCATCGACCTGTTCCCAACGCAAGGCGAGACCCAGCGGGAGCTGCCGCTGCCGCTCGGCCAGCGGCTCTGGGACCTCATCCCCATGGCCATCGTGTGGGCCTTGGGCGCCCTGCTGAGGTACCGGCGGCTGGGCGCCGGCGTCCGCGTAAACCTGCGCTCGCTCGTACGGCGCCGCCCCTGGGCCCGTGTCGTCCTGGCCCAGGCAGCGTGGGCCATGGTCTGCGCCATGCTGATCACCCAGATCCCGTGGACGGAACGCACATTCCCGCAAGTGCTGTTCTGGACCGGTCTGCTGTCGACGGTCGCGACGATGTGGTTCGACCGGGGCAAGAACGGCTGAACCTCTTCGCCTTCTCCGCCCGCTCGCGCCGGGGCCCGTAGATGCGCTGGTTCTCGGCCTTCCGTGCGGCCTCGGCCTGCTTACCGCGGCAGACGACGTGCACGGTCTCGTACCAGCCCTGCGTCCCCGGCGTGCCGGTGACCGCCTTCCACAGCGCGTTGGTGGTCAGCGCCTCCTCGTCCACCCCCTCGGTCAGCCCGGGGCCGACCAGGGCGTAGTAGCCGGTCCTGCCCCGGGGCAGCACCTGGAAGCCCGCGGGGACGGCGTGGGCGGTCAGCCAGTCCTGTCCGCAGCCGCAGTGATTGGCGTGGTAGCGGCTCCACTCGCTCTCCAGCGGCTCGTACACCAGCCGATCGCCGTAGTACTTCGTATCCCGCGTGAATCCCGACACCGGCGCAGTGTCCCACCACCGCCGTCCGCCGGTCAGCCGTGCGTCACCCGAACGGTGGGCGTCGGGCATGACCGGAGCCCGGGCGGTCATGCTCCCCGTCCGGGCTCCGGAGACGGTCGGCAGGCGGTCACCTTGCCCGGCGGACCGCCGGCGGGCGGTCACCGTCCGCGCGGGCCTACCGGCTGTCGTCGGTGGCCGCGAGGGCCAGGGTCATGGGCGCGGCGATCGGGGCCTGGAAGTCGTTGCGGTGGAGGAACAGGCGTCCGTCGGCGTAGATGACTGGGTCTTCTGTGTGCTTTCCGTACATGTCTGCCTCGGGCAGCGAGTCGAACGTCGAGGACTTGGTCGTCTCGAACAGCAGACGTGCCGATCCGTCCCGCGCCGAGACGCGGTACACCTTCGTGCCGCGCATGCTGTCCGGACGGGTCATGACGGTCACGCTCTCGGCGTCCGCCGCCAGCGGGACCAGCGCGACACTGCGGTGATCGGTTTCAGGAGTGAACGCCCACAGGCGCTTGCCCGTCCGTGCGTCGAAGGCGTGGATCTCGCCCTTGGTGCCGACCGGGTTGTCCGTTGCGAGGTAGAGGATGCCGTTGGCGGTCACCGCGCTGGCGCAGGCGCGGTAGCTGTGCTCCCCGCAGCCCAAAATGTAGCGGTCGCTGGCGAGCTCCTTCGTGCGCAGTGTCCACTCCGCCTGGACGGTGCCGTCCGCGGAGATGGACCGCAGCGTGTTCGGATCGAAAGGGAAGTCCTGCAAGCCGGTGTCGACGGCCACGATCAGCGGATCGGCCGAGACGATCCATGCCCCCAGCCCGCGCGTCGTGTAGCGCCACGTTGCCTCACCGGTCACGGCGTCGCGGACACCGAACCTCTGCTCGCGCGGCATCGCGAGGTCTTCGTGCTCCGGGCCGAAGCTGTGGGTGATGAGTCCCTGGCCGGCGCTGCGGTGTTCCTCGCCGTCCCCGCCGGGTGCTGACTTGTCCCAGATCACCGTGCCCTTGGCGCGGTCGAACCCGAACGACCCCCCGCCCTGGGTGCCGCTGGAGCGCGGCCAGCCGACGGCCGCGGTCCTCTCGCTGATCGCGACGCTCAGTCCAAGTCCCCGGGTTCGCACGCCCGGGAGCGTGGTCTTCCAGACCACCTTTCCGGCGGCCGCGTCGATCACGGCGAAGCCCGAGCACGGCGACTTCGACCCGGTATCGGCGGTGTAGGAGACGGCGATCTGCCCGCTGCTGGTGGCTGTCGGCGACGCGGCGCACAGGTCACCGGTGAGCGGCACGGTCCATCTCACCGCGCCGGAAGCCGGGTCGTAGCCCGTCACGCCGTGCACGACCCCAGTGACGTACGTCCCGTCGACGTACCACGCCCCATCAGCGGAGACCGGTCGCTCGAACGGGCCGGGTTCGGGCTCCGGCACCTCCCACGCCGACGCGGCACGGACAGGTCCCGCCGGGACGCTGGGCGAGGGACTGGCCGCCGCAGGCTTGCCGGAAGACGCGCCGACGTCCGACCGCCTGTGGTCACCGACAGCCCACACCACCCCGCCGACGACGAGAAGCGCCCCGGCGACGACGGCCGCCACAACTGCCGGTGTCCGCCGCCGCGGCGGCTCGGGCGGCGGCACCGGACGGGGAGGGCCGGACGGAGGGGGCGGGAAACCCCCGTATTGGGGCGCGTGCGGAAAGGGTTGGGACACGGGCGAACTCCAGAAAGCTGACGCCGGACTCGAACATCCTGCCGATACATGCGCGTACCGCCAAATGACCTCGACGTGGCGCTGTGCCGCACCGGTCGCCCGGTCCTCACATCGTTTGCAGGCTGGACACCGGCTCCGGCCGATCAGGGAACCCACGTCGGCCATGTCGAACAAACGGCAGGCTGGCCGCCGTACACGGATACACGTCCCCCTGACGGTGGGCCGTGCTGTAGAAGTCACCGAGCGCCTTCTCCCGGACCAGGGAGCCCGGCGAGGTCATTGCCCGAAGCCACACCGGGACTTCGTCGGCCGGGCCGTACGCGTGGCTCATCGACGACCAGTCGATACTGTCCAAATCCGCAGCCGCCGGGCCACTGACGAGAGCAGCGGGGGGAGCCGCCGTGGCTCCCCCCGCTGTCGGTGGGTCTTCCCGCTGTCGGTCAGTACAGCGACCGGTAGTTCTGCCAGCCCGTGGCGATGGTCAGGGTCGCCCCGAAGGAGCCCTTGCCGTCGCCCTTGTTGCGCAGCAGCTTGCCGTTGGTGTCGCGTGACAACAGGTCGGGCAGCCCGTCACCGCTGATGTCGCCGACCCCGATGATCTCGGAGCGCCCGGCGCCCCAGTCCTGGAACAGCAGCTGCCGCGGCTTGAACGTGCCCTGCCCCGTGCCGCTGTACCGCCACAGCTCACCGGACGCATCGCGCGCGAGCAGGTCACCGTACCCGTCGCCGTCGACGTCACCCGCGCCGATCAGGCGGTACCCCGTCCAGCCGGTGCCGACGCGTACCGCCGGGTCCAGACCGCCGGCCGAGTTCGCCTTGTACAGGAAGAGGTAGCCGGTCGTGGTCTGCCTCGCCAGCAGGTCCGGCCGGCCGTCGCCGGTGAAGTCACCGGGCGCGGCGAAGTGGTCGAAACCGTTCCAGCCCGTACCGATCTGCACGTGCGGGGCGGCGGTGGAGGACGGGGCGAAGTCGCCCTCGCACTTTCCGCCGCTCCGCCACAGCTTGCCGTCCGTGGTCCGCAGCAGCATGTCGTCGCAGCCGTCGCCGTCGATGTCGCCGAACGGGATGAAGCGGGTCGCCGGGTCCCAGGGTGAGCTCGACCAGTCTCCGCCGGTGGCGCCGATGCGGTGCGCAGCCAGCTTGCCGCCCTCGGTCATGGAGTAGTACTCGCCCAGGCCGTCACCGTTGGCGTCGCGGTGGGCGGTGCGCCCGCCGAGCACCTGCGTGGTGCCGCGGCTGACCACCTTCGGGCCGGTGCCGTCGCCCAGGTCGGTGCTCAGCTCCCAGTGGTGCGGCCGGCTCACGGCGGGCCTGCCGTCGGTGCCGAGGCCGTCCCAGGTGGCGCGGATCGCGGCGCCGTCGCGGTCGGTGCCCGCGATCTCCCGCACCCTGTTGCCGTAGGCGTCACGGAAGATCAGCTTCCAGGACGCCACCGGGCGGCTCAGCCGCCACAGTCCGGTCCACGGCGACGGGGAGGCCGCCCGCAGGTCGACCGACGCCGACGTGTGCGTGCCCAGGACCGCCAGCGGCGAGCGCGGCACGGTCACCGCGGGGACCCGGATACGGCGCTCCTCGTCGACGTACGCGACGTGTCCGCCGAACCTGTCGACCGTCCACTCGCCGATGGACGGCCGCTGTGCGAGCACCGTCTCGGGCGCGGGCTGACCGGCTCCTTGGTGGAAGTCCTTCAGCACCAGCCGGGTTCCGTCGGGAGCCGCGTCGTCCTTCCAGACCACGAAGCCGTCGCCCAGCTGTGCCGCCACCGGCACCGGTATGCCGCGCCCCTCCGTGTGGTCCCACACCCCGGCGCGGCGCTCGGCGTAGCACCCCCAGTACAGCCAGCGGCCGACCGCCTGCAGGTCGTTCGGCACGCATGCGGAGCCGATGTTGATGTCGGCCGACTCCGTCTTCTTGCGCAGGTCGTACGACCTGACCGTGCCCGTCGTGGTCCCCGGCTTCCACAGCGTGTCACCCCAGACGGCGGCCGTGCTCCCCGGCACGGAGTGGGATGCCGTCCCTGTCTCGGCCGCGTCGAAGGTGTCGACGAGCAGCCCTGGCCCGTCGGCGTTCCTGACGACGATGTACGGACCGGACGCGCCCACCACGTCGTCGTACGGGACGTACGAGGTGACGTGGATCTGTTCGGGCGGCACCTTCCCGCCGTTGGCCTCGTGGTAGGCGACCGGGTGGTCGAGCGGGGTCCGGTATCCCACACGTCCGTCTCCGAGCGCCCACAGGCGGGAATCGAACTCGGCGCACGAGTATTCGCCGCCCGTGCCCTCGCACGGATAGTCCATGTAGAAGTCGCCCTGCACCAGCCGCCGGGGGCCGGGCTCCGGGCCGCCCGAGGCCGGCAGGTCGTACTCGTACAGGCCGCGTTTCGTTCCGGTGTCCGCCCAGCCCACCACGGTGAGCCGGCCGCCCCCCAGGGCGATTCCCTCCGGGCTCCCGGTGCCGCTGAGTGTTCCGAACGTGATGACGGCCTCGCCCCCGTCCGTCGCGGCGGGTGCCGCCGCGACGGACGGGGCTGGAACGAGCCCGCCCACCGCCAGTGCGACGACGGCGAACCCGATGGTTCTCGCCGTACGTCGTCTCCTGCGGATAGTCATGTTATGCCCCCCTCTGGTTACGTGATCGCCTGAATTCTAGGACCGGCCCGCCGACGACCGGTCCGTGTACGACCCGGGGCGGGACCAGGGGAGCCCCCGAGGTTCGCGGGCCCCGATGACCATGGGCCGGCAAAGGGGCGTGCGCGGGGAGCAGCGGGGCGGCGAGGGGCTGATCGAGGCGGCGACGGGTCCACCCCCGCGTGCGCGGGGAGCAGCAACGTGCGAGAGAGCGCGGCCCCGGCGCGACGGGTCCATCCCTGCGTGCGCGGGGAGCAGCGGCTCGTAACACACCTGTGCCCCCGCTCTTTAGCGGCAGATTTCAGCAGTCGTCGCAACACAGGTTGAGTGCCGCAACGGTGTCGGTTGCGGCGGTGATCAGTGTTGCCAGTCGGTTTCGCCGCCTGGGCCTACCAGGACGGGATCGATTCCCGAGCCGGCAAGGTTCCACGAGTCGTAGTCGGGGTCTGGCTCGACGCTGAGGCGAGTGCCGTCATCGAAACCGAGGGACAGGGCGCCTAGCCCGGTGACCTCGGTTTCGGTGACGACCTTGTCGAACAGGCCGAGTAGCGGCGCCAAGGACGGTCCGGTGGCTGGCGTCAGAAGGGCCTGGTGACCCGACGCGTCTGTGAGGGTGAAAGGTGTCTCGATGACGAGTTCGCCATCGACGCGTATGCGGCCGTCTGGGGTCTGATCGGTGAAGCTGATCCGGACCTGGTGGTCGAAGGCCGTGCGCGTGACGCGAGCGCCGACCAACCCCGCGGGTACTTTCACCGCTCCCCCTGCCGCGATTCTGCCGTGTCGACGGAAGCCGACGATCGACTCTATTGGGCCTTGAGTAGTGTAGACAGACGCCCGGCAGGCGTTCCCCGAGCGTTTTGCGTGGCCGGCCCCCGGCGCCGGGCCCAGCAACGCCAGCCGCGCTACGCGCACCCCATGGTCATGATCAGCGAACGCCCGGCCGAAGCGGCCGACCGGGCTGTACCGGGCCATTGGGAGGGCGATCTGATCATCGGCAAGGACAACGGCTCCGCCATCGGCACCCTTGTCGAGCGGAGTACCGCTACCTCATGGTGGTCCACCTGCCCAACGGCCGTGCTCCCGACCGTGTCCGCGACGCCCTGATCGAGACCGTCAGGTGCCTGCCCCGTCACCTCAAACGGTCTTTGACCTGGGACCAAGGCAGCGAGATGGGCCGCCACCACGAGTTCACGGCCGCGGCCGACATGCCGGTCTACTTCTGTGATCCCGCCAGCCCCTGGCAGCGCGGGGGGCGGTGACGGTGCGATCTTGGGGGGCCCTATGGGTTTGGTCAAGCTGGTGGGGCGGTTTGGGGTTCGTAGAAGGTGCCGTCGCGGAGCATCGTGAAGAGGACGTCGGTTCGTCGTCTGGCGAGGTAGAGGAGGGCTTGGGTGTGGTGCTTGCCCTGGCTGATCTTCTTGTCGTAGTAGGTGCGGGATGCCGGGTCGGCCAGGGCAGCGAACGCGGAGAGGAAGAAGGCCCGTTTGAGCTGCTTGTTTCCTCTCCGGGACGGTTGCTCGCCACGGATCGACGAACCCGAGCTGCGGGTTGCCGGGGCGAGGCCGGCATAGGCGGCGAGGTGGGCGGCGGAGGGAAACGGACTGCCATCGCCCACGTCGATCAAGATCCTGGCTCCGGTCCTGACGCCGATGCCCGGCATCGAGGTCAGGACCTTGGAAAGAGGGTGGGCCTCCAGCAGTTCCTCGATCCGTCCGGCCAGCAGTTTCCGCTGGTCAAGGACAGCGGTCAGCGAGCTGGCCAGGCTCGGGACGATCAGCGTGGCCGCATCCGTGCCCGGGACGACCACGGTCTGCTCGTCCAGCGCGGTGAAGATCTCTTCGACCAGCCGCTCGGCCATCCGCGGCGCCTTCGGCCGCAGGAGGGTCACGAGCTTGCGGCGTCCGGCCTTGCGGATCTGGGCCGGGGACCGAATCGTTCCAGCAGCGTGAGCACGGCGGCGTGCTGGATGCGCGGGCCGAGGACTCGTTCCACGTGTGGGTGGATCTGCGTGAGCAGGCCGCGGAGCCGGTTGCTGATCCGGGTGGCTTCTCCGGCCAGGTCGTCATCGAAGCCGACGATCATCTCCAGTTCGGCGGTGGTCTCGTCTTCCAGTTCGACCGAGCGGAGCGTGTGCGGCATGACCCGGGCCGCGTCCGCGATGACGAAGGCGTCGCGGGCATCAGTCTTGGCCTCGCCCGGATAGAGATCGGCGATCCGCCGCATCGTCAGGCCGGGCAGATAGGCGACTGGGCAGCCCATGTCCCTCGCGACCGCCAGCGGCAGAGCGCCGATGGAGGCTGGCTGGTCGACCACGACGAGCACGGTTCCGTGCTTGGCCTGCAGCTTGCCGAAGACCTCGCGGAGCTTGGGTTCGCTGTTGGGTAACCGCTTGTCGAAGGCCTTCTTCCCGGTCGCGGTGACGGCGGTGGCGTGGTGTTCGCCCTTGCCGACGTCCAGTCCGAGGAAGGCGCCGATGTCGCTGACGTCGATCACGTGCGTCCTTCGGTCGTTCCCGCCCAGCCGTCCCACGGCACCGATCGCCACATCCACATGACGAAGAGCCTCCCGACCTGCGAAGAAGCCGGTGGTCATGCCCCTAATCAGCGGTCTGTCGATGCCTCCGGAGCCGGTGACACCACCCCCCGGGCCATGCGTTCGACAGGGGGAGAAAGTCATGCCAACTCCGGAGGCCGGGCGCCCTATTGCGGGGCCACCAAAACGGTAATGGGGATGGCCAGGGTGACGCCCTGCCACGGACGACAACACTCGTCCACGCCGTAGAGTCGGAACATGCCGACCGAAGACAGCCCGGGCCCCACTGCCAAGCACTGGCAGGACTGCACGGACGTGTACGACTTCCTGGACCAGATTCGTCTCCGGCCCGGCATGTGGCTGCCCAGCGGCTCACTTCACGATCTGCAGTCCATGCTCACCGGCTACCGGGTAGCACTCGGCGTGCACAGCATCGACGAACCCTGGGCTTTCTGGCCCGAAGACGACTTCAGTCGCTGGCTCCGTGAGTATCGCGGCATCGCCAGCTCCCTCACCTGGGCAGCCGACATCGAACGCAACACCCCCGACGGCTCAACTCCCCTCGAGGAGTTCTTCCGTCTCCTCGACGCCTACCGAAGCGACGCCTCATGTGCTTCGGGGCAGACCACCGAGACGACTCGGCTCCCCGGCA
This sequence comes from Streptomyces gobitricini, assembly GCF_039532985.1. Taxonomy (NCBI): domain Bacteria; kingdom Bacillati; phylum Actinomycetota; class Actinomycetes; order Kitasatosporales; family Streptomycetaceae; genus Streptomyces; species Streptomyces gobitricini. The sequence continues at coordinate 143,695 of NZ_BAAASR010000007.1, forward strand.
TCGAGTACATGAGCAACACCTTCGTCACCCTCTTCTGGCGCCGACGGCTCCTCACTCAAGCCGTGCTGCGGATGGAAGAGCTTGGCTTCCGCGTCGTCCGCCTTGCAGCAGGCGAGTGGACCACGGAACAGGACATGCACCGCGCGTTCGCCACTGCGCTGCACTTTCCCGACTACTACGGCGACAATCTGGACGCGCTGAACGACTGCCTCGGCGACGTGGCCTGCTACGGAGGCTACGACGACTCACCCGAAGGCGCCGGACTCGTCCTGTCCCTCACCGACTACGATCGCTTCGCCGCCGCTTGCCCCAGAGCAGCCCAGATCGTCTTGGACATCATCGCCGACCAGGCCCGCCACGCGGCCGTACTCCAACGACGCTTCTTCAGCCTGGTCCACAGCAACGACGCCAACATCAAGTTCGAACCTGTCGGTGCCACGCCCGTCATGTGGAACAGCGACGAATGGGCGGAAAGCAATCGAGGCTGAGCACACGGCATCCGAGGGAGACGATCACCGCCAACACACAGGTCAAGCGGTGGCCGTGGATCGCCAAGCGACGGTGACACACCCTTCCTCCCAGTGCCACCATCCCTCACCCTTGCCGTGCTCCAAGAGCTTCCGAATCCGTGGCAGATCCGCATCGGGCGGGAGCTGCAGTGCTCCGAGGCCCGGACCGTCTCCCCGGCCCAGCGAACACCTTCCTCGTCGGGTTCCACGCGGATGATGTCCCCGCTGGCGACTCCGCGTACGAACCAGGGCGTGTTGTCCAACCGCACCGAGCCGTCGCCGAGATCAACTGCCCACAAACTCTCGACGCTTGCCGACGGCCAGCCCTCCTCATCCACATCCATGCGGAAATGAACCTTCACGTGGTCTCCGCTGATGCTCGTCACCGCACCATCATCCACGCTGTCGCAGTAGAGCTGGAGGCCATCCCCACCAGCGCCTTTCGTTCCGCCGCAACATGCGAAAACCGGACGTTCGACCGGCTCCACGGCCGCTCACTCGAACCGGCTGAGAGGCTGAAGGCCCTCCACTAATGCCCGGAAGTCGGCCGCGAGCGGCAGTTCTGCGCCGGAGTCGGTGTCGAACCAGGTCACCGACGGTTCCCCCAACGCGCCGTAGGCCCGGTAATCGAGCCCGATCCAGTAGTGACCGTCACCGGACAGCAGCACGACTGGAGACGGCAGTCCCCACTCCTCCACCAGGTACGGCGTGTCCAACAGCGACAAGCCGTGCCCGCCTGTGCCGATCCCCATCAACTCGGTGAACGGGATGTGGTCCTCGCTCCACGAGGTCGGCTGATGGGTCGGAAAGGCATCCCGGTCGGCCGTGACACCGCCGCCGTTTTGCACACGCAGAAGGTCGAGCAGTGATTCGGGGAGTCGCAGCCCGAGGGCTTCCTCCGCGTCGGCGACAGTCGCCTGGGTCAAGGCGGGGTGGACACCGTAGGAGTGTCCGCTCCAGAAGGACGCCTTGATTTCATCAAACTTCATCGGCTCCTCCGCTCGGGCTGTCGTGGCGAACCAGCTGGTCAAGCTCCTCGGCGGAGTCGGCGGTGAGGCGGTAGATGCCCTGGAGGCTCACCGAGCGGATCAGCCGTCCGTCCTCGACGTACCTGAGCAGCCGCTCGCCACGACGAGATGTGAATGTCAGCCGTTCCAGGAGGTCACCCGGGACGACTGTGTCGAACGTGAGTGGGACACCTGGCGGTCCGACGAGCACTTCAGTGACACATCCGGCCTTGAGCGGGCGCCAGTCCAGCAACTTCACGTAGTCGTCATCGGGAAGCACCGAGCCGGCGTTCTCGTAGGGAACGATTCGGGCTACCTCCAGCATCCCCAGCACATGGAGGCGGGTGCGGTGGACACGCACGGGGTAGATGCGGTCGCCAGGCTGCACCCCCGCGCGCTGGAAGCTCGGCAGCGACTGGTGTGGCCCGCCGAACAGCATCGTCAGTCGCTGACCGGTATAGCCGGACCGCTCAAGCTCTCGGCACAAGTCGTTGGTCCACAACGTCGTATATGAGTTCGGCACGCCAGCACGGTAGCCGTGCCCTCTGACAGGCACCGTGCCGGGAGCCGATGTCAGTACGCAGTGGCATGCTCGCGACCATGAATAAGGAGCAGTTCTGGACGTTGATCGAGAAAGCCCGTGAACACGTACCTGACACGAGGGACGGTTCCGACATCGCCGACTGTGCCTCCGCTTTGCTTGCTCGCCGCTCAGCCCAAGAGATCACCGTGGCACAGCAGACCCTGTGGGATCTCATGGCCGACTCCTACCAGAACCGGCTGTGGGCTGCCGCGTAGGTCGCCAACGGCGGCTGCTCGGACGACGGCTTCGACTACTTCCGCGGCTGGCTGATCGCACAAGGACGTACGACATTCGAGCGTGTCCTTGCAGCCCCCGACACACTTGCCGAGCTCTCCCACGTCCGCACTGCCGCGGCTGAGGGTATCGACCTCGACTGCGAAGACATGCTGAGCATCGTCTGGAACGCACACCAGAAGGCCACCGGCCAGGAACTTCCCGCCGATGCCTTCACCATCCGGTACCCGGACCTGGATCCTGCCTGGGACTTCAATTTTGACCACTGTGAAGAGGTGGCCCGCAGGCTCCCCGCCTTGACCGCGCTGTATTCGTACTGGCAGCAGTCGGCAACATCCCGTGATTCCGACAGAGCCCAGCCTGAACTGCCGCACCGCAACCGCTACTCGACACCTATCCGGAAGGCCATCATGAGCTGGGACGTGATCCTCCTCCGCCTGCCCGACGACGTCACCTCGGTGCAGGAGATCCCCGCCGACTACACCCCGGACCCGCTCGGCCGGCGACACGACGTACTCGCGGCTGTCACCCAGGCCGTGCCCGATGTTGATCTCTCGGACCCCGCGTGGGGCGAACTTTCCGGCCCCACGTGGTCCATCGAGCTCAACATCGGCTCAGAAGACCCAGTGGACTCCGTCATGCTCCACATCCGGGGCTCCAGCGACGACGTGCTGACGCCCGTCCTCCGTCTCGCCGAGGCTCTGCGATGCAAGGCGCTCGACTGCGCCGAAGGGTACCTGAACGCTCCGGGGCAGACGTCGGGCTGGCACGTTTTCCAGCAGTTCCGCGATCGAGTGATGGGACCCTCCCAGTGATGCTTCCTGGTCACAGCGCCAGCATCCGCCCCATGCACCCTGAAACCCGATTGGGCCTTGAAAGCATGCTTCCGCCCGGTCGAATGGTCACGTCCGATGAGGGCGACGGAGATGTACAACCCCTCTGGCTCAGTGACGGGCCGGCCACGGCCGAGCTGTGGACGCGGATGCCCGCCGAACACACACGCTCCGGCCTGTGGCCGCTGCTGCTCGACTCGCTGGACCCGAGCGACAGGGAATTCCGCCCATGGGAATCCGGGGAGGTCTTCCCCGAGCAGATGTCCTCCCAAGCCACGACCCTGTCGACCTCCTCGCCCTGTGGTGGACGACCTACACAGCCGTCGACGAAGACGACGACATGCTCGACGACGATAGGCGCCTCGCCGTCACGGCCCCCTTCGGGCAGACCTGGCCCGGTCTCGCGTCCAGTCGGGAGACGACAACGAACCCCGATCAACTGGCCGCCGAGTTCGCGCAGGCGTTCCTTTCTGACCGCCGCCAGACGCGCCTGGGGCTTGTCGCTGCGGCATCCGGTGCCGAGGCGCTGACGGTCGCGGGCTGGCCCGGGCCCTGCAACTACGACAATGACACTGCGAAGTTCTCAGCGGTCGTCCGAGATTGGGAGCACCGGTTCGGTGCTCGTGTCGTCGCGGTCGGCTTCTCCACGCTGTACCTCAGCGTCGCCGCACCACCGGTGGACGAGCACGAGGCCCTCCTGGTCGCGGCCGAGCACTTCGCCTTCTGCCCGGACAACATCTGGCAGGGCAGTAGGCCGTACACACTGGCCGCATACGCCGAGCGGATCACCGGTGCCCACCGCTGGGACTTCTGGTGGGACTGATCCGCTCCGCAGAAGTCGTTCGACCGGGAAGTGGCCTTCAGGCGGCGGACAGTCTGTGCCACCAGTGACTGCAGCCGCCGGAGCAGAAGCGCTCGCGGCGTCGCGCGTCGGCGATCGCGAGCACGGCGATCAGCAGCCTGAAGGCTTGCGGCGGTCGTCGAGAGGTGCGAGACCGGCGATCTTCCCCAGTTGCTGGTCGATTCGGCCTCGTGAGATCTGCACTGCGGGTGTATGCGTCGGATGACTTTGTGCACGAGATTGGGCTCTGGTCCACTTCTTGTGGTGCGACCACGCAGGGTGATCAGCGGATGATTCGGAGTGGTTTGGACCCTGAGTCAGAACGGCGGGTCTTCGCTGTAGCCGCCTTCCCATGAAGCACGTGCAGCTCTGAGGAGGGCGTAGTGCTCACGGGCTGCAATGTCGGACGCGTCCTCCAGGCCGCTGGTGTCGTGACGCCAAGCCTTCAGCGCGTCCAGGACGCGGTCTCGGTGACGCCGGTCAGTGCTGGTGGCCAGTAGACGTCGGGCATAGCTGGCCAGAGCGGCCTGATGCTGGGTGAGGAGGGGGTGCTCGATGAGGGGGATGGCAGCGACAAGGGCGGTGTGGCGCACATCGGCGTTGGCGTGACCGAGAAGGGCACGAATAGCGGAGAAGATCGCCGGGCGCGCGTCCCGGAACGCACGCATCTCCTCGTACTCATCAAGAAATCCCTCACCGTAGAGACGTTCGCCAATGGCCACGCACTCGTCGTCTGCGTCGTAGGCGGTGTCGCCGAGCCACTCGAGCAGCCGCACGAGAGTTGGACGGTTCGGGGACGTCTTGGCGTCCCGACTGTCATCGCCTGCCGTGACGGCTGGATGGTTGAGGATCGCCGCGACGTAGAGCGCCACGGGCACCGTGGCCTCGTAGATGCTGTTCTGGTGAGTCACCGGCCCCAGCGCATCCTGGAGAACGGACTGCCTGATGACCGGGTCCGAGCTGGTCAGGAGTGCCAGCGCCGCCGGCAGGGATTCACCCGTGCCGCAGGCCGTGGCGAGCGACGCCCAGTTTGTGCCGTCCAGCAGCGCCTGAAAGGGAGGGAGCGCGGCGGGGTGAGGCTGCTCGGTCTGGCGACGGTTGTGGGTCACAGGCCGAAGCTATGCCGTCGACGAGCCAGAGATATGCCCGGGTGTCACGTGTAGAGCAGAACGCGCTTGCGGAGGAGTTCGAAGCCGGCGCGGCCGGACATCTGGCGCTTCCGCATCTTGATCCGGTTGACATGGCCCTCGACGACCCCGGAGTTCCACGGCTGCGAGAGCCCGGCGGTGACGGCGTCGAGGTCGCGCTCCAGGTGCCGGGCGAATCGCTGGAGGCTGGGCAGGTCGGCGGTGGCCGCGGCCTCGATCCATGCCGGCAGTTGATGGCCTTGCAACTGGGTCAGCATGTGGGCGAAGGAACGGACGTGCCCAGCGAGTGCGTCCAGTTCGGGACAGTTGGCCAGCACTGCCTTGAGCTGGAGCCGGTCACCCTCGGCCAGGGCGTCGGGGTGGGTGAGGATCCAGCGGGTAACGGCGCGGGCGGATGGCGGCCGGGGGCCGACCGGCTGGGGCTTGCCGCGTAGATCCCGGCTGACGTAGGCGCGAACGTTGCCATAACCGTCCGGGTAACCCTGCTTCTTGATCTCCTCCCACAGTTTCCAGGCGTTGGTGCAGCCCTCCTGCCATCGCTGGTCGAGGTAGGGCTTGAAGGCATCGAGCTTGGTGGGGCGACTTTGCCACTGGCCGGTGAACAACTGCTCCGGCTCGGTGGCGCGGGCGAAGCGGAGAACGGTATTGAGGCCCATGCCGAGCTGCCGAGCGATGGACCGCTTGCTATGGCCGGCAGCCAGAAGCGCGTGGACGGTTGCATGCTTGGCGCGAGTGCGTTCGGCGAACCGGTGGCCAGCCGGCCAGCGCGACAACCCGGTCCCTTCCGGCGCCAACTGCGGCTCCTCCAGTGGTGACAGTGCCGGCCGCAGGCAAGCTCGGTGCCGGAAGACACACTTCTCCGCAGCTTCGCCGAGGTTGCGCCAGAGGTGCCATCTGTCGGCGACCTGGAGAGCTTGCGGGGCACCGCGGGTGGCGCCTTCGGCATAGAAGAGGGCACGGTCCCGGCAGATGATCTCGATCCCGGGCCGCTCGGACAGCCAGGCCGTGAGGGTGTCTGCCTCCCGATCCGGCAGGAGGTCCACGGGGCGGCGCGTCTCGACATCGACGAGCACGGTTCCGTAGATCCGGCCTTTGCGCTGAGCGTATTCGTCGACTCCGACCACGCGGGGCGTGGCGGTGGGCGGATCCGGCAGCGAGGTGATCAGCCTCAGCAGGGTATTCCGGCTCACGGGCACCCCGAAAGCGTCTGCCATCCGGGCGCCGGCCCGTCCCGCCAGCGCGAGGCCGACAGAGACCAGCGTCGATCGCAGCCGCTCCGTTCGCCGACCGAACCGGCGCACCCGTAACGACACCACGACAAACCTGCCAGCCGTGGGCAGATCACAGGGAAACCGCAGGTAGGAGCCGTGTATTCGACTCGACCCAACACTCGCAGCCCGGACAGGCCGCCCGCCGGGCCGTCGACCGGGCTTGCACTCTCACGACAGCGTCAGCCACGTCGACCGACTCCACTGACATGTTCTCCACCGACCAGAGCAGCAGCTCTTCCAGCTGCGGCCGCACGTTGTTCACGGCGCAGAACCTTCGACGCCATAACCCTCCAGCGGGTCGATTTTCGGGCGACCTCAAACGCCGTCGAACGACGGCCAACCGTCACGCTGCGTACGCGACCACAAGAAGTGGACCATAGCCCGAGATTGGGCAGCAGATATCGACCACTTTGGGAGGCACGAGAGTCTGGTGCTATTCGATTGCCGGACAGCTAGAAGAGGCCAGCCGAGGTGCTCTGCGTGAGGTTCTCGAGGATCGCGCGCAACCGCGGGCTGCGCACGGCTGGTAGCCGGACCAAGGTGTGCTGGAACGTTCCCCGGTCGGCCCGGAACAGGTGGTTGGGGAGCAGCGGAAGCGGGTCGTCGCGGAGGACGTCTTGGGCTATGCGGCCCGACGCGGGAACCGGCAGGTTCGGTTCGGGAGAGACCAGCCACAGCCACACCCCCAGCGGCAGGGGCACCAGGTATGCCGGTGCGGTCAGGTCGGCAGGGGTCCAGGTCCGGCCCGTCTGGGGATGGACGGGGATGAGGAGGATGTCGACGCCCGCGTCCGGGGAGGGCTGTCCCGGGCCGGCCAGGACAGCGCGCCGCTTCAGGGTGCCTGCTGGCAGCAAGGCGTCGAGCGCGCGTTGGAACACGTCCGCGGTCAGGCCGTCCGGGACCTTCACCGGCTGCCCCTGGGAGGCGATCAACAGGTGGGCGAGCGCCTGGCCGGCTGCCGCCTCCCACTGCGGACTCCACGACCAGTAATGGTCCGGCCCCAGCCGTCCTCCCCACGTGGCGATCGGCTCGAACGGGGGCGTTTTCTCCCCCTTCTCTGCCAGCTCCGCCCAGGAGAGGGGCGCGGCGTGGATACCGTCGACGGGGACGCGGTGCACGACGTCCGAGCCGAGGCGCACCATCTGCCAGAGCGAGCAGTCGTCGACCCTGGTCGCCACGGGGAGGTCGCATGCCTCGCAGGCCATGTTGGGTCCGTCGGCCCCGTCGAGGCCACAGCAGGCACCGCCACGCTTCTCAGGAATCAGCCGGGTTCCACGGATATCACCGGGCGCGATGACACTCGCCCCGGGCGTGCCGTCGGACAGGGCGTGGGCCGGCGCGTAGATGCCGCGTGCCTCAGCCTCGCCCGGATCAATCTCGTCCCACAGCCGCCACGGCCCTCCCCAGGGATCCGGGTCCACGGCAAACGTCCCTGACTCCATGAGCACCGGAAGCTGGGCCCCGTTCCCGTACTGCTGACGGGCGTGGACTGGCAGTGAGACCTGGGACAGCGGGATGGTCAACTCGGCACCGCATCCCGCACACACGAAAACGAACAAATTTCCTCCGGCCGGAAAGCAGACGCATCTTCGCAGCTCACCGGCAGCCGGCCAACATGTTTTCTCATCCGCTGCGGGAACGGCACCTGCCACCGTCGTGGAGTATCAACGCAGCGCGGGTAAGTGCCAGCCGCCGCCTCGGACTACGGCAAGCGACTCACTCGGTGTTCGAATTCCCGGTGTGCTGCGGCGCCTCCCGAAGTGGTGAACATCTGCTGCCCATCCTCGTGAACAAAGCCACGTCGGACGCAGCCCGGCGCGGTGGATGCTCTCCGGTGCGTCCTCGGTGACTGCGCGCGCCTGGACGCAGTGATGGCGCAGGAACAGCAGTACCTCGGACTGCTCTTCCGGGCCGAGGCCGTCGAACCATTCGATGCCCTCTGTCATCGGGCGCAGCCCCTGAGCGAGCTTGTTGAGCAGGATGTCGCGTTTGTTCATGACTGCCTCCCGTGGGACAGACGCCGCTCCGCAGCGGTGATCAGGATTCCGAGTAGCACCGCCAGATCGGCCGCGCCTTCTGCGTCGTCGGCCCAGCGGGTGGTCTGCAGTGGTTGAAGCTGGTCGAGGAGGACGCCTTCGCGTGCCAGGACGAACGCCAACGCCAGCATGGCCGCGAGGGCGTTGCCGTCCTCGAACGGATGGAAGAAGAGGATGTCGAGGTAGGTCCGGGCAGCGCGTGACGGGAGGGGCAGATCAGATTGAGAGCGATCAGACAGACAGCGCTCGAACAGCGCCTGCGTATCCGGTGCAAGACCGTAGCGCTCCCGTCCGCCCTTCGCGAAGGCCGGCATCGTGCGGAAATCGACCAGGTCGTGGCCCAGCACAACCCGCTGCCACTTCGACATGAGGGCGAAGGTCAGCGGCTTGCCCTGCTCAGCGTCGGCGAAGGCCATCTCAAGGGCGGTCAGGACCCGCGTGGTTCCTTCGCTGTCACGTCCGCCTCGCGTTGCCATGAAGAAATTCCGGAAGCCGTCGCGGGCCGGCGCTTCCGAGACGAGGCGTGCGCCGCGCCAGGACGGCCAGGAGATCTCCGGCCGGATGAGCAGCCAGTCGGCAAGGCTGTCCTTCGGTTGGCCGGGCCCGGAAGTCATCTGATGCCACCCACGCCTCTGGCGAACCGCGAACTCACTGCGTCGACCACCGGAACGTCAGGTGCGATCCAACTGCCGAACCGGCCGCCGACCGCGTTCTTGACGATCTCCTCGGCCTGGCCCTCGTCGATGCCGTTGTAGGCGAGAAACCATCGGAGGACTTGCATGCAATGCCCGTACCAGCCGCTCTCGGCCTGGGTGCGGTCAGCCACCACGGTGACCAGGCGCGTGCACGCCCGCTCCCAGTACCAAAGGTCCGCCGGAGACACCGGCGTACTATCCGGTGGAGCCAGGGCCGCGAACCGCTCCGCCAGGTCCTCCAGCCAACCACGCCATTCCTGAAGAGCCTCAACAACCAGCGGGGCAGTCGCATCCGGGGTCGTCACGGAGTCGGATGAACAGCACCACACCTCGACGACGCCTCCGTCGACGTCACCCTCGCCGACTGACCAGTTCCATCCGCAGGCCCATCGGCCGTACCGGCCCGCCAAGAACTCGGTGACGGGATCCAGCGAACGCCAGCGATCCTCGCGAGCGACGTCAGCGTTGAGCAGCAAGGGCGCGACAAGGCTCGCCAACTTCTCCGCCGCATCGTCGTCCATCTCGAACGGATGCTGAGTCGGATCCACATCTGCCCACGTCAGGGTATGTGCCCACAGTTCACTCACTGTCCCACTCTGCCTTGCGTAGCCGCCCCAACTCCACTCCATATCGAGGGGCCACCCCATCAGTGAGAAACGATCTTCGGCCAACTGGGAAGCCATCTTCAGCCGTCTCTGTCCCGCCTGGTCAGGCGCACTCGTGAACACCCCTCGAGAAGGCCACGGTCGCCCCGGAGAGTCCTGGGCCCCCCACTTCTCCACCGGCCGGTGGGCCAGCATCGGGATGCTCCTGGTGATAGGTGCTTGGTCATACCGCGGATGTCGAAGGCCGAGCTGTATGCGGCGACGGCGTGAACATCGCGACGGCATGTCGATGCGCGAACTTGAGCAAGAACGGCGTGACGTGCCGGACGGTGCGGAACGCGTTGGACTCGTCCTGGCCGGAACCGCCAAAGAAGCTGCCGCACGACATGCCTCGACCAGCGCTATAGGACCTCCATCCTGGATGTGATCATCCGACCATCGCCATGATTACCTAAGGGGTGACACCGAACGGGGGATCACACATGAGCGAAGGCAAAGCCGCGGGCAGCGACGGCAAGGCCACAGGGGACGACCGGCTTCCGGAGCCGGACGGGGCGAAGCTTCCGCTATCCCCGGACGAAATCGAGCGGCACCAGGTCCTCCCAGGCTGGGAGGGCCACTACACCGCACCGTCCGCAGGTAGCACCGCCGACCCGCTGAACCGGCCGCAGCTGCGCCCAGACCCTCCCGGCCTCCTCCAGCCGCCGCCCTCCGGCGGACGGCCGGTCGACCTGAAGATCGCCCCAGGTGTGCTCAAGAAGGCCGCCGGCCAGATCGACGACATCTATAACCACTTCTACAAGCCGGCCGCGTCGCTGGAGGAGCCCGCGCTGAAGGCGGTGGGTGCGTTGGAGGGCCTGGGGTCGGCGCGGGCGGTCCGGCTCGCCCTCCGGCAGTGGGAGCGGCAGGCCGGCACGGTCACGGCCTGGCTCGCGCACATCGCCGAGAGCCTGCGGTCCAGCGACGGCACCTACACCCGGGCCGACACCGCGGTGGGCCACACCGCCGGCCAGGTGCGGGTCCGCTCGGCACTGGAGAACTGCTGATGGCGGAGACCTTCTACCTCTCCCTGCTGGCCGTAGACCTGTCAGCGCTGGACGGCCTGGCGGAGCGCTGGGAAAGCATCCACCGGGACATCAAGGGCCTTGGCAAGCGCATGCACGACGAGGTGCTCACGCCGCTGCGCGACAAGGGCTACTGGGAAGGGGCGGCGGCCCCGTACGCCTGGAAGATGATCGACGACGTCGAGCGCCAGCTGGAGAGCGCCGCGAAGGTGGCGGACGCGGCCCGGCGCGTCGTCGAGGACGGCGTGGGCGATCTGAAGTCGACCCAGAAGGACCTCAAGGACGCCACGCGGCGAGGACGTCGGCACGGCAGACGTCTATGAGCCGGCCTTCTTCGTCCACGCCTGACCGCACAATCCTCCGCAGGTTCGGCCAGTGAAGAATGGAGCCTGACGGCACCACTGCGACTGTGCGAAGGCGGCATGGATTCTTTCGACTTGGGACGCCTTACGGATCATGACTTCGAGGTCATCTGCCGGGATCTTTTCGGTGAGATTCTCGGAGTGCCGCTGGAGCTCTTTCCGCGTGGCCGGGACCAGGGGATCGACCTGCGCCACACGACAGCGGACGGAACCACGACGGTCGTCCAGTGCAAGCACTGGCCCAAGGCCGCGCAGGCGACCCTGACGAAGCGTCTGATCAAGGACGAGCTCCCCAAGGTCCACGCACTGAAGCCGGACCGGTACCTCATCGCCACGAGCGTGGGCCTAACCGTGGACGGCAAGGACACGATCCGCGACACGTTCGCTCCTTACGTACACACCACCGGCGACCTCTACGGGGTGGACGAGATCGTCGCCGAACTGCAGAGCAGACCCGAGCTCGTCCGGCGCCATTTCCGTCTCTGGCTGAGCGGCACCGCCGTACTGCAGACGGTGCTGAACCAGGAGAAGTACGTGCGCTCGTCCTGGCTGCGCAAGCGCATACCGCGTGCGGCAGACACCTTCGTACCGCACGAGGGCTTCGACCGGGCGAAGGCCATCCTGGACGAGCAGCACGTCTGCGTCATCGCCGGGATTCCGGGGGTGGGCAAGACGACGGTGGCCCTAATGCTCGCGGCGTGGCTCATGGGCAACGGCTACGAGGTGCACGAGATCTCGCAGGACGCCGAGGAGATCACGGCGCTGTGGCGCGAGGACACGCCCCAACTGTTCCTCTACGACGACTTCCTGGGCCAGACGACGCTGGAGTCCCCGCTCAACAAGAACGAGGACGCCCGCCTCATCGACATCATCCGGGAAATCCAGGAGGCTTTGGACAAGGCACTGGTGATGACAACTCGTGACTACATCCTGGAGCACGCCCTGTTGAAGCACGACAGGCTCGGCGCCCCGGATGTCTCGGAGGCGACCAGCGTCGTCCACCTCACCGACCTGAGCCTCGGTGCCAGGGGCCAGATCCTCTACAACCACGTCCACCACGCGCAGCTGCCCGCCGAGCAGAAGCAGCCGTTCGCCGACCCGGCGGTGTGGCAGCCCATCGTCGAGCACCGCAACTTCAGCCCCCGGCTGATCGAGGAGACGCTCCGGCTCGCCACCCGGCGGGAGCAGGACGTCGCCGCTGCCGTACGGAAGAACCTCGACGATCCTCGCCGCATCTGGGAGCGGATCGTGGAGAACGATCTGACCGACGAAGCGGTGCATCTGCTCGAAGTCCTCTTCACCCTGCGCACGGCCACATTGGACACGCTGAGCGAATCCTGGTCCTGGTACCGCAAGGAGCGTGGGCTGGAGGCTGACGTCCGGACCTTCCGCAGGGCGCTGCAGGTGCTGGACGGCACGATGGTAGCCGTTGAGCAGCACGCTGTGTCCTTCCACAATCCGTCGATCGCGGACTACCTCCGCTTCCATCTCAACGCCGGGCGGGCCCCGATGGCCGCGCTCCTGGGCGCGCTGGTCGACCCGGTGCAGATTCACAGCCTGATCGACGCGGCCGGAATGGCGGATGGGGCGGGCATCCTCGCGCAGCTCAAGGCGGAAGCCGCACGGACAGAGTCGGCGGTGCTGGAGACGGCGGATATCGTCGAGTGGTCCCCTGAAATCGCGGACGAGAGCGAGGCGTCCAACCTGCGGTGGATCCTGGAGGCTGCCGAGCTGCTGGACTCTGCCCCGCTGGCCGCGCATGTCGTCAAGGAGAGGGGCTCGGCCCACTGGCATGGCGAGCATGTCGAGCACCTCGTCAGTCTGGTGCACGCCATGGCAGGAAGCCTGCTCATCGCCCCGGAGGACGTGGCGCGCTTTGCCGGTGAGGTGGCGGACGTAATCCGGATGGAGCTTGCGGGGCAGGTGGAGGACGGCGACTGGTACGGGGCCATCAGCCTTTACGAATACCTGGAGGAGATTCCCGGCGGCTCGCTGAGCGGCCCCCCTCTGGAGGCCCTCGTCGAGTTGGCGCTCGACGCGCTTCACCTGGTCGCTGGCGAGGATGAGTCCATGCTCGACGCTGAGCCGCTGGACATGCTGCTGCAGTTCCTGTTCGACCAAGGTTACGAAGGTGGAGCGGACGACGAGTCCGCTGAGGACTTTGCCACCATCCAGAAGCTGGTCGATCGGTTCGCCAAGCTTCGTGAGGTGCCACGTTTCGCGCCCCGTCAGGAGACCGCCGCACCGGGCCCTTACAGCAACGAGGAGCGGGACCGCGAGGTCATCACCGAGCTAATGAAGGGGCTGAGGGACCCGGACGTCACGCCGTCCGATGAATAGGGATGCCCCGGCCCGTAGGGGCCGACGGCACTCCCGGGGTGATCCGCGTGCCGCCGCTGCCGGTCTTCTCATGCGTCACGTAACCGTAGGACGCGTCGATATCAAGGGTTGCGAAGCATTCCTGGTGCTTCCGTGAGGTCAGTCTCCTGTGCCGGCGCCGGAGTCCTTGGTCCTCGCGAGCTGCGACGCGCTGCTACACGGTCCTCGGCTCGGGGGCCCGTGGAAGACGTGGACGCCCGCTGCCATCGTGGACACGCTGCGCATCGAGGCGGCGATCCAGATGTCCGCGACACAGCTGGAGTTCCAGAAGATGTTCACCGGGCTGCTGCAGGCCAGCGCCGCCACCTCCTGGGCGACCTGCTGGCACCCGACGGTCCGCTCCATGACCGCGCCTCGGTATACGTGATCGGCAAGCACTACTTCGTCGTGGCCAAACTTGTTGACCCCCTGGCATCGGCCCACGACGGGTTCGACCGGCTCCTAATACTCCAGCTGCAGATCGTGATCTTGCGGGTGGAGCCAGCGCGGAGACGGGTGCGGCCATCGGCTGATAGGAGAGAAAGCGGGACGGTTCGCGGGGGTCGAACCCCTGCACCGAGCCGGGCGGGGCCAAAGGGCCGTGCCGCACCAGCAGGCCCAGACCCGCTCGATCGCGGCCCGCCAGCGGCGCGAGGATCGGGCTCCTCGTCAGGGCGCTCTCTACGATGCTGTACGAGGGGCCGTCCTCTGTCCGTCAGGGCGTAGCCAACCTGGACCGGTGGGAAAGCAACGGACAGGGACACATGCATTTCCCGACGCCGTCCTCGCTGGGCGCGTCACTGACCTTGCCAGCCCCGCCGTCCACCTCACCGGACCCTCACCCGCCAGCCGCGAAACCGCCCAACTCCTCCTGGGCAGACGCCTGATCTCACACTCCGGCAGCCCGAACGCCTATGTCTCCACCCGCACAAACGACCTCGAGGGAGCGTGATGGACGCCAAGGCACGCCAAGGTGGCCCGCACCAGACTCGAAGCCGCGCGGAACAAGAAGATCCGCACACTGGCGGACTGCGCCAAGGTGATCGCAGACCGTATCGCCCCTGCCGCGGGCCTGAGCGTTGCCGACCTCGTTCAGATCGCCCCTGCTTGTGTCGGCGCGGCTGCAGGAGCGGATCGCGACACCACCGCCGCCCAACGGAGCGATTGGCTTCCCAATCAGGGACCGCCACAGGCCTGGCGCCTCCCGTAGCCCTCAATACGCCCACGTGCCAAGGGAATGCCCCCTTCTTCGGGGTTACGGGTCGTTACTCCCTTCGTGTTGGGCATTTTGGGCGTGCGATTGACCCACTGTGCTGACCGGTCGGCCTGGAGCGACAGTGCATAGGGCTGCCCCGGCGAACCCAGTCCCAGAAGCGGCAGTCATCATGTACCTCCCGGGGCTGGGCAGGCCTGTGCAACGTCTGCACGGTGTGCTTCGTCCCTGAAGCCGATTCTTACCGGCCACGTCACAGACCTGGCCAGACCCGTCACTTGCTTCGCGAGGACTCGGTCAGATACCCGCGCTCTCCCTCCTCCGGCGGGCCGAGCGCGTCCTCTCGCCCAGCCTCCGAACATGCTCAGGGACTGTGATGGAAGCGGAAGGCCTGCAACCGCCGTGCTTGTCGCTCTGCGCCAGGACCGCAATAAGTTCAAGCGGTGGAGAAGAGGTTCGTCTTCGAGGGCGCCGAACCGACCGCTGTCGCCCTCGCCCCCGGTGACCGAGCCTGGTCAAGCATGCTCAGGGGGTGAGAATCGGCCTCGACGCGCGGAGCGGAATACATGGTTGCGGCGCTTCTTGGCATCGGGCCCATCCTCATGCGGTGTTGTCGCTGGACGCCCTGTCGCCGGATTGCGCCGCCTGGCACACGGTTGAGCGAGGCGCCCCGACCGTCGAGGTAACGGGAGGGCAGGGCAGTCCGCCAGCTCCGGCCATGCTCTCGGCCAAGGTCTGACCAAATTGGCTCAGGCGAGGGAGGCGCTCCAGCTCCGTGGCCCATACCAGCCATCTTCAGCTTACTCACTGGCAGCTGAGCTGGTGGGGCGGTTACGGTCAGCCTGTCCGTGGGGATCTTGCTTCGGCTGACCACCGAGCCTGGCCTCATCGATCAGCAGGGGGTACGTAATGAGCAGCGGAAGCCATCACTCGCGCGCTTGGGCAGGGCAGCACATTGCCCCTGAGGCCGCGCTCCTCTAACGGGCTGGCTGTGGCCGGGGACTGATATCGGCCGGCCGATGAGCCGTACACGTGGAGGCCGCGGCGGGCTGGCAGAGCCCTTGGGGGCCGCGGATGGAGCAGACCATTGGTCTGAGACCGTGCTGCCTGCCCGTTCCATTCCTCCGCTTCCGAACGTGTCGGGCCATCCTCTGCTGCACCTCGTCAAAAGGGCCCGGACTGGGCCCGTCACATCCGCGAACCGAGCAGGATGAGAGAAGAGATGCGTACGTCACGACGAAACTCACGCGCGGCTCGCGCCGCTGGGTTAGGCATATCCACCGTGCTCGCGCTCGTGAGCGCGACTCCCGCTCAGGCGGCACCGCCGCAGCAGGCCTGCACCATGGTCTACGCCGGCAACATCGAGGCGTACGCGATGACCTGCAGCGAGCCCGGGGAGCCCATGATCGGCGGATTCGCTACGTGGAGAAACGTTCCGGTCACCTTCGACAAGGTGGACACGCCCAACACCACGGTCACGGCGGCCAACTACCTACGCCTGACCCCCAATACAGAGGGGTCACCATTCGCCCACAACATCGAAATCGGGCTCTACGCGGAGAAGACCGGCAAGACCACCCACACCTACGGGCCCAAGTGGACCGAGCTCGGGAAGAACGGCGGCAAGACCAAGGCGATCACCGCTGGCGTGGACCCGGCGAAGCCTGATGGCCGCAACCACACCTACATGCTGGTGCGCAAGGCCACGGGCGACCAGTGGGACGTGCTGTACGACTTCAACACCGTCGGGAGCACCACCGATCAGCTGAAGGTTGTCCCCGGAGCCACCAACCGGATCGACACCGGACTGGAGCTGATAGGCCACCAGTACATCGATGTCCCCCAGATCGCCAACCGTATGCAGTTCATGGATGGCAACAAGACCTGGCGTCAAGTGGCCACCAAGAACACGGCAAAGGTCGTCACGCTGCCCGCATGCAGCGCCTCCAAGAAGCCACCGAACTGCCTCAACGCCAAACTCACGGACAATACGTCCTTTGCTCAGTGGACAGTGAGTAAACCCCGCAAGGCAGCCGCCGCAGCGGCTGGAACCACGAACACGTTCTCGCTCATGCAGCCGCCCGCCATGCATGCCCCTGTCCTGTACAACGGTGTGGATCAGACGTCACTCCAGCAGTGCCTCACAGACGAGCCCGACCGCTGCCTCAACACCGTGCCCGGACTGGCCGAATGTGTGCAGACCATTCGGCAGTGCAACGCCGCTACGCCGCCGAGTGAACTCACCGGACAGAGGCGGCTCATCAACGAGGAGGATGTGATCGCGCAAGCCGCAGTAGCGTTCCATGTCGACCCCCGAGATGTCACCGTTACCACGGCCGCAGCAAGGTCCGCCGTCGCGGATGACCAGCAGGTATGGCACGTGACTTCTGCCCAGGCCACGCCGGGTCTACGTCCCAGTGGTCGTACGTACGTCGGCTTCGAGGCCACCTACTCAGTCTTCGGGGGCCAGTTGCTGGAAGCGTGCTGGGGCGATATGTGCCGCGACTGATCCGACAGGCCATCCCCTTGGCCCCATGCATAGACCACATCCACAGAAGGCTCAAGGAGCGACCTTGCCTGCCATCACGTCCGTGACCCGCTGGGCCCGCGGCACCGCAGCTGTCAGCCTCTTCACCGTGTTACTCATGCCGGCGGGTGCCACCGCCTACGCCGAGCCCGCACCTGCAAAAACTGATTCCGGCTCTCACTTCGTCGACGCGGCGACGGCGCACCCGGGGGATCTGCAGGACCTGCCCGACCCAGTCCCTCTGCGCACCTATCTGCAGCGCGACAAGGGCCATGCCCCAGACCTGCAAGCTCCGGCACAGCCTGCCGACGAACCGGATCTGCGCACGGAATGCGCCAAGCAGGAAGCGGCGGCCAAGACCAAGACCGGGTGGCTCAAGAGCCGCTTCGAGAGCTGCTACAAGCGTCACTACGACCTGGTCCTCCGCGACAGGAACAACAAGGAGAAGACCAGAGGGCGGCTCATCTTCGATTCATGGGTGCTGGGATTCGCCCATGACGGAACCAGGCAAGTCGACTTCGTCGCCAGCGTGGAGGACATCAAAGTAGCCACCGACGGCGACGAGGACGCCAAAGAGTGGCGTTTAGGACAGCACTTCAGCACCACTATCGACGCCAGCTCCAGCGACCCCGACGCGAAGCTGACGGAGCCCACCGTCACGAAGCGTGATGAGCTGCTTGGCGTCTGGGATCCGCGGCCCTCATGGACTCTCATCTACACCTCCCCGGACAAGGGGCCGCAGCACGCGCAGGGCAACATGCAGCGGGTCTTGGCTGTTCTCGACATGACGACCACCGTCAACTCACCCAACGTCGATCCCTACGTCGAAGTAGGAAGCTACATCAGCAACTTCCGCTTCGACTACGCCGGTTCCATAGCCGGAAAGCACAAGGGTGCCGTCTTCACGCAGGCACGTGTCGAGCTTGTGATGAGCCAGAAGGATCCAGCCGTCAATGAGAGTGCCCTGCACATCTACGACGCGCTCAAGCGCCCCGAACGTACTTTCCCGTCCTTCCTGGGGAAGTCTGTGCCAGGTGAGAAGGAGCCTCTCCATCGCCTCGTTGATGCCAAGAAGCAAGGAGATCAGCGAGAGAACTCCATCAAGGAGTGCAAGAAGATCTGGGGCGATTACTCCGGAACGCGACTCCAGTGTGACGAGTATCCCTTTGCCAGCACCCAGGAAGGGTCCTTGAAGGGAGACAAGCGCTTCTCTGTCCGGCTCATTGAAGGTGTAGACAACCGCACGGGCGGAGAGAGGCTCAACAACATGTATATAAATAACCGCATACTCGACGGTGACCCCTTCTATGTGAAGATCACCCCCTGACCAAGGAGGACCCCATGCAGCCTGTCGCCGAGTACAGCGTCACAGCCCGCCCTGACCGGTGCATTGTCGAGGTCTACGACGCTGACGCCTATCTCGGCGATGAGCAGGCCCTTAAGGCAGCAGAACAGCACGTGGTGGCCGGTAACGGCTACCACGTGTACCTCCTCTCCCTGCAGCCAGACATCCCCGTCAACGTCACCATCCGGCTCTGGGACGGCACACCACCCGCACCACCCGCCGATGCCGAAGGACAAGTAGCGGTCACGCTTGAGTCCGAGACAGGCATCCTGGTGGTCAACCAGCTCACTTTCGGACCCGCCGGAGAAGTTGTTCTACCCCAGCCTGGCGTATACACCGGCCACGCCTGGTGGGCTGGCAGGCAACCCGCCAAGGCACACTACGACCAGATCCTGCAACGCATCACCGACGACTGGACACCGGGCCAAATCACCGAGGCATGGGCAGAGTCGCCCATCCAGGAACGCTACGTACTCGACCTCGTCTACACAGGGCCGCCACTGAGCGACGAGGACGACTGATAACCGGGCCGCCGCCTGATCCACAGTCACAGCAGGCCGGGGGCCTACGGGCGTGATGTCGGCTGAGCCGCCGACCGCGGCCACCCCAGCTCGGCCGCGGTCCGCCGCCGTCGCGTCATAGTTCCAGCAGTGCTCTGGCCGTTGGGCTCGCGCAGTCATCGACCCGCCATGCAGAGCAGGCCGAGAAAAGGGTTTGTCGGGGCCTAGTACTGCAACGGTCTTTGCGGTGACGGGTTGGCAGGTCATGGGGGTGTGTGGCCGCGTCGTTTGTAGTGGCTGATTCGGGCTTGGTGTTGTCGTCTGCGTCGCCAGTTCGACCAGTGCAGGATGTGGTCGAGGGGTTCCGGCTGGCGGTGGGTGAGGCGGTGGATCAGGCGCCTGAGTTCCGCAAGGCTGAGGGGGACGAGGCCGGAGGATCCGTTTCTGCTTTCCCGGTGCCGATGTCGCGGGCCCGAAGGACGGTGAGGCAGGCGTGGGCGGCCATGGCCAGGGTCATGTGGCGGTGCCAGCCGGGATAGCGCCGGGACCTGGTAGTCGTCCAGCCCGCATTCCTGCTTCGCGGTCTGGAAACACTCCTCGACCGCCCAGCGGGCGCCGGCGACGCGGATCAGCTGGTCCAGCGTGGTGTCGGCGGGGCAGTAGGCGATGTAGTAGGAGATCTCCTCGGGCCGTCGGACACTGCGGCGGGCGATCACCCAGTGCCTGCGGTCCTCCTGGTGCCAGGGTCTGACCTCCACCCTGGCCCAGTCGAAGACGCGGGGGCCGTGAGAGCCGTCCCCGCAGGAACGGCGCTTCCACTTCTGCCTCGGCAGGCCGTGGAACAGGTCGTGGACAGGGTGGTCGATGGCCCAGCCGGTCACGACGGTGTCATGGCGGGTGGTGGCCACGACATGGAAGACATCCAATCGTTCCAGCTCGGTCCGCCAGCTTTTCGAGTAGCCGTAGCCGGCGTCCGCGGTTACCCACCCGAACGGGATTCTCTCCCCGATCGCGCGGCGGACCATCGCCCTGGCCATCGCGACCTTGGTCTCGAAGACGACCTCGTCGCCGATGCCGGCCAGTCGGCACCGTTCACGGTCATCGGTCCATGACACCGGCAGGTAGAGGCGCCGGTCGATGAGGGTGCGGCCGCGGCCGGTGGCATAGGCGAGGAAGACCTCGACCTGGCAGTTCTCCGTGCGCCCGGCCGTGCCGGAGTACTGACGCTGGACCCCGGCAGACCGGTCTCCCTTCTTCAGGAAGCCGGTGTCGTCCACGATCAGTACCGCATCCGGATCACCGAGATGCTCGATGACGTACTCACGCACGTCGTCCAGAACCTCGTCCGCATCCCAGTCAATCCGGTTCAGCAACCGGTGGATCCGGTCCGGGCCCGCATGCCCGGCCTCCTCCGCCAGCGTCCAGCCGTTCTTCCGCTCGAGCTGAGCGATCAGCCCTCGCATATAGGCAAGCGCCGACTCACGCGGCTCCGACCTGGCAAAACGGTGCACGAACCGCTCATGCAGAGCCTTCAGTTCACCCACCCACGACCGGACATCAACGAGTTCCCCACCCACGAGCAGATCAACGACCGACCTGCCAATCCGTCACCGCAAAGACCGTTGCAGTACTAGCCCGCTCCTGCCCGTAAGAACATGGTCGGCGAGGGCTGAGGTCGGCGAGAGGAACCACAACGCCCTCACGGAGGAATCCGCAGCAGTGGACCTCGGCCTCGGGGGCCATATGTCGAACAGCGGTTCTCGATCTCGCCGTTCATCGCGGCCGTAGGCAGCCTGATGCATGTTATTTCTGGCCACGAGCCAGCGCATCTGCGTCAACGACGATTGGCTTTTTCCGGCGTGAACCAGGGCTCAGGCCAGGTGAGCGGCGTGCAAAGGCACGGCATCGAACGCCGCGTGCGGGGATGTCTACTTCTCGCTCTGGACAGGACCTGGCTGCTGATCGTTCCGCTGGTTGTGTCAGTGCCCGCTGCTACACCCAAGGACAGGGAGCGAGCCGTACCCTGCGGCTCGCCTACTAAAAAGGGGAGGGCAAACATGGCGGGCAAGGTACCGGAGGGCTACGTCCGGGTTCGCAGCTATCTCAGGCGTAAGCCTGCTCCCGGCCGGAAGAAAATGAGCGGCTGGAGCATCGCTGCGATCGTCGCCGGCGTCTGGCTGTGGGGACAGGTCGTCGGGTTCGGTGAGGCCACTGATACCCCGGCAAACTCGCCGGCGCCGTCCCTCTCACAGCCGGCGTCACGCTGATGGCGAGGTGGCGGCCCAGGCCGCGCATGCCCCGGGATGCGGGGGAGTGGGCCGCGGCCGCGGTCGTCGCCGTGGCCACAGCGGGGCTGCTCGTGAAGACCGCTGCCGCCGTCTGGACGGCCGCCGTCCAGGCCTGGCCGGCCCTCGCCCTGATCGCCGGCGCAGCTGTGGTCTTTGCGGGTGGCCGGGCGGTGGGCTCGGCACGGGCCGCCCGTGCACGTGCTGCGAGTCTGGCACGTCTACGCTTGACTCTCGCCGAGGTCGACGCGCTGAGCGACGTTCAGTTCGAGTTCGCGCTCAGGGACCTGCTGATACGGGATGGCTGGACGGCCCGCCGGGTCGGCCAGCAGGGAGATCAGGCCGCCGACGTCATCGGCCAGCACCCCCAGTACGGTCGGATCGTCATCCAGGCCAAGCACACCAAGGTGGGGGCCAAGGTCGGCTCGCACGTCATGTACCAGGTCAAGGGCACCGCCGGCCCCGTCCACGGAGCGAACATCGCCGTCGTGGTCACCAACGGTGGCTTCACACGGGACGCCAAGCACTGGGGAGACCAGCACCACGTGCACTGGATCGACCGCGACCGGCTGCACACCTGGGCACAGTCGGGAACCCCTCTGCGTGACCTGCTGCGTCTTCACCCTCGCAGGAGCCGGTCACCACACCTGCGAGTCACCCGCGCGTTCGGCCGGAACACCTCACGAGTCAAGGAGACGCAGGGGGCTTCGGGTTCCGCCCCTTCGGCGCTGGGGCCGTAGGCTGGCCTGCCGAGCCGTTCTCTGGTCAGCACAGATCCGCCCACATTCGCGTATGCGGCCGTTCGCGCAGTGGTCCGCTCACCCCTGCCGCCCGCCCGGTGGAGCAGCTCCGTCCCGGGCTGCTCGCAAGCCCTGCGCACGAAGAAAGGCCGTCTTGCCAGGGCCTGGTGTCTCGTGGCTGGAAGCCGACCCCTTCACCCGGAGTCCGCCGAATGAAGATCCTATTGTCAGTGGTGTGGGTGATACTGGGACAGGTCGCGAAGACGTATTTGCGGAGTGATACACGGGGGTTGTCGTGACGGGGTGGGACATAGAGCCGTCGGGAGTGCAGTCGGTGATCTCTCAGGTGAGGGAGGCCGCTGAGGGCATGAACGCGGGGATCAAGCTGTATGGGGCGTCTGTTCAAGGGGCCATGGCGTCGGTCGGCACGCTGGCGATCGGCGGGGACAGCGGTGGCCGTGGGGCCGGGGCGGCGGGGCTGGTGGCGGTTGCCCTGGGGGAGTTCGTTGAGGGGACGGAGAGGGACGCGGTGTCGTTGTCGCTGCGTGCCAGCAGGTCGGCGAATGGTGCCATCGAGGCGACCAATGCGTACCTCGCGGGGAGTCTGGAGCAGGCGTGGAACGCGCAGCGGCAGGCGACGTTGCCGCCTGATGTGACGGCGTTCCTCGAAGCTACTCGCAAGGGGGCGGGCGAGAAGTGATCAGCCCGGAGAAGATACCCACCTTCACCGGCGACTTTGGGGAGTTGCAGCGGGACATCACCGCGCTGCGGCAGGCGGCGAGGGCCATCAGGGAGAACGGCAGCGACGTCCACACCCGCTTTCAGCACCTGAGCGTCTCGTACAAGGCTCCCGAGGCCGGGCAGCTCTTCGGCACCACGCAGGCCGTGCAGGACACGTCGGGCTCCTTCGCCGGTCGGCTGGAGACGGTGGCTGGCGCCCTGGAGACGTACGCGGTCGAGGTCGTCGAGATCATCAAGCAGCTCGAGATGCTGCGCTGGCAGGCCGGCCGGTTCGTGGAGTCGGTCGAGGACGACGACGGCCCGCTGGGGAACTGGCGCAAGGACGCGGAGAAGGTCGCCGAGCACCAGGCGCTGTGGGACGGGGTGAACGCCGCGGTCGCCGCCTTCCAGCAAGCGGAGGTGACCTGTGCCGACAAGATCACTGCCCTGGTGGGCGGCACCCAGTGGCACATCAACGACGGCAGCGGCAAGCAGGAGAACCCCTACGGCTTCAGTGCCGAGCAGCTGTCCCAGGCCGAGTCCCTGCCTTGGGGCAGCCCGGAGGAACGCGAGGTCCTGCCGTTCGGGGTGGACCACCACCTGCGGGAGTTCGGGGTCAGTCTGTGGGACAACGCTTCCGGCACGGTGGAGGGACTGGTCGACCTCTTCAGCCCGGGCGAGGAGGGAGGCGCCGCCCGTGAGGGACTGCTCCGGGTGATCGTCGGCGCTGAGGCATACCTGGTCGACCCGCACGGCGACCGGAACCTCCCGCCGGTCATGAAGGAGTTCATGGACGACAGCAAGCCGTACGCCAAAGAGTTCGCCAAGTCGTTCGTCGCCTGGGACGACTGGTCCACCAACCCTGCCAAGGCAAGCGCCACGGTCATCTTCAACGGCTCGAGTTCCCCGACGGCTCCCAGCTGCGCATCCAGGACGGACAGTTCATCCCCGGCAAGAAGGGCGAACCCGACACCACCCCTGCGCGTCACGAACCGGCAGCCGCCGAACGCGCGCCCTCGATCGAGACACCCCGCCAGCCCGAGCTGGTAGGCGCGGGAGCCGTCACCCCCGATGCCACTGCCCATGCGGGGGAGTACGTGCCACCCAAGGCGAGCCACAGCGACACGGGCGTCGGCGGCACCGGTGCGTCGCAGATTCCGCATGAGGCGCCAGGGAAGGGCGGAGCAACTGGCGACGCCCAGCCCGGAACTGGGGCGCAGCACACAGATCCTGTCCAGCATCCCGGTGCGGGAGGCACAGGGAATGGCGGCAGCGACGGTCCCGACTCCTCTGCCGCCGCCGGGGCACCGGGTGACGAACCAGACCGTCTGGCCGTTGCAACCGACCGCAACATAGATCTGGACCAGCTGGGCGTGCCCGTCGTATGGCGGGAGGGCCATGAACCTCTCTACCGCAGTGACAACCGTCCCCCGGATTACGTATTCGAGAATGGATTCGAGCCGAGGGGCCCGTCGAACACGGACCTCACCCGGTACGTTGCGGAAGATGAGCCATCAGCCTTCGTCAGCACTTCCTACCGCGAAGACATTGGTGACGAGTTCGGCGGCAAGTTCACATATGCAGTCGGCGCGCCGGGCGGGATAGACGTGAATCGCACGCTTGGCGGTCATTCGCTATCGTATGAGGAAGAAGTAGCCTTCCCGGGCGGAATTCGCGCCGAGTACATCAAGGGGGCGTACTCTTACGATTACGGAACCGGAGAGCTAGGCGAATTCATCCCAAACCCCAACTATCTTCCCGAGGCTGAACGTGTCAAGTGAGAAAGAGATTCTTTATGACAAGGAGATCACTCTGGTCTCGGAGGTCGGAGAGGTTCCTGGTCGACTAGTGGCAGAATTCTCGGGAGCAGACTACACCGTACGTATCGCACATGGTTCGCATACCACAGCTCACACAGACTGGAACCTTTTTGCGGCGCTCTCGAAGGTCAGGCGAGACCTCGAGCCCCAGGGCGTGATGCCTGCGCTCGAAGGAGCGTGCCTGGACGTCTACCCCAGTAGGATGGCTCTTGAGATGGGCGGTGGGCGACGGGCCTACCGTTGGTCGCACAGTGGCCGGCCTGAGACGGTAGACATTTTTGCAAGCGTGCCCTCCAGAGATCGTTGGCGCCTCGCGAGCGTGAATGAGCAAGAGGCCGCAAACAAGCAACGTAGGGGGCGCAAAAATGGGTGACTTCCAGCCGGAGGTGCCGCCGGTTTCAGACGCGGTGCGAGCGCAGGCAGCTAAGACGCCAAACGCCTGGGTTTACGCAGTCGACCCTTACTTCGAACCGCTCGGCAAGGTCCCCCCGTACGGGGTGGTTGGGGCATGGCGAGTCGATAACCAGGGAAATGTTACGGACGAGTTCCGGCCTAACCCCAACTATCGTCCATCACCAAAGGCCCGAGGATTCAAAGCGCCTACAGATCCTTTGGATTCCGTTATCCAACTCGCCGCGAGTGGGTATGCCTCCGACTCCGATGTGCAGAGCGCCCTAGTGGATGCGGTCGTTTATGTGGTCCCGGGGATGAATGCGATGGTGGAGTCGCATGCTGAAGGTGACGACCGCTTGGTTGTACACATCTATTCGAGCCCCATGCACGCGCCAAGTTCGGTCCCAGAAGTGCAACGAGCACTGTTCCGTGCTCTACTTCCTGAACTTCCGGAGTGTGCCGTTCTTCAGCTGAATCCAGGTAGTTCCGTATCAGCTGAGGTGCCTCTCGCGGACATTCAGCGGGCACCAAGGCAGTGACGTCACCGGCTGTGCCTTAAGAAGCCGGTCACGGTCTTCGCCTCATGCAGTCGCTCGCCGAGCTAAACCGCCCACGCGTCGGATACGCCTCTAACCATTGACAGCTATGTGTGAGGAAGTGTGTGACAAAGGACGTCATCGCACTGACCCCGCAGATGCCGGACGCCCGCAGTGTGCTGGCCGCACTGTACGCCGGCGGTCCTGACCTGCGGGTGAGCAGCCGAGCCGAGGGGGCTGTCGTCCGCCTGCACGGGCACGATGGACACACCGTCGTGACGGTCGACGTGCCGCAGTTCGTACAAGTGCCGGGCGAAGTCCACCGGTTGCTTGGCACGAGTGCACAGACCGAGGCGCCAGTGTGGTGGACCGAGGTTCGGGCCACCACGGCGGTCGCGGAGGCCGGGAGGCTGGCCGGGTCGATGGCCGGACGCCTCACATCGCTGCTGGGCGGTTCCACCTGGCCGCCCACCGCCGCGCACACCAGTGTCGTCACCGTCCCGGCCGCTGGCGCCGCCGATCCCGTTGACGACCCGCTCCCGGTTGACATCCTCACGCCCCAGGCGGCGGTGATCCTGCAGGAGCGACCCTTCATCGCCGCGACCACCTGGCTCACCGACCTGATACAGCGCACCATCCCATCAGGACGTGAGTTGCATATAGTCACTCCGCCCAGCACCCGGCTGACCCTGCCAGCCCGCAGCCTGCTGACCATCGTCCCGGCCAGCTGGGTCGTACAGGACCCTGAGTGCGGCTACTACGACGGTCTCACCGGCGCCGTACTCCACTGGAACCAAGACCGCTTCACCCAGGTTCCTCAGCAGCACGGCCGTGCTCGCCTCGCCGAGGCCTTCCACGCCCGCACTGCCGTACAAGGCCACCAGCAGCTGCACCTCTCCATCCGGACCACCCACCCCGCCTCCGACGACCTGACCCTTGGCGGTGCCCTGGAAACCGCATGGCAGACCCTCACCGGCGCCCCGCCCGCCGGTTGGTCGTCCGCCGAACCAGTCGCCATGCCCTGGTCGCCCAGACAGCTCACCGTACTGGCGCGCGCCCGGGCCCAGAAGGGCGCCCCGACCTGGCTGGTCGCCGTAGGCACCCCCGACAGCCCGGCGATTGCCACCTGCCGCATCATCCACACCCGTGCCGGAGTCGAGGAGCACCTCACTCTCGCCACTGGCCATACCACCAACCAGCCCCCGCCCCTCGATACCCTCGCCGAACTCGCTGGAACCCTCGTCACACAGCACAACCTCACCTCGATGCTCACCCACCTGCGGACGGGCTGTGCCGACCTGACAACCCCGTCCCACCACGAGCCAGCGCCCATCCCGCTTTCTTTCACCCTGGGCTCCGACGCCGTACATGCTATCGGCCGCAACCACGCCGAGTCCTTCCAGTCACCCCGCCCGCAACGTCTAGGTCCGGCTGTGCGCCCAGCCCTGCACTACACCTTCGGCGATGGGGCCGACCTCACGACCTGGCGCCATCTCCACCGCCTCAACAACCACCTGAAGAACTTGTGAGAGCGGACAACGCCCCGCGGACGCGACATTCGGCACCCCGTACCACCTGCTGCACCAAGTCACGATCGCTCTCAAGCCGTATGACGGGCACTACCTTCACCGCCTCCCGATCAACGGCACCAAGCCGCTGCTGCCCACACCCAGCCTTGCTATCCGCCCAGCCTCGCTATCCCGCCCGGCACGCGCCCCCGAGATCGCCCCGCACCTAATGCTGCGGATCATGGAGCTGGTCGACCGTCACGGCGGCACACATCACGGCTACTTCCTGCCCGGCAGAGGGCGTCAGCGACAAGGCTCTCGCGCTGTTCAGCTTCCACAGCCTCGCCACCTACGAGGAATACCGGACCTTGCTCGGCCGGAATCCCGACTTCATCAACGCGGACCGCATCAGGGACGAAAGCGGCTGCGTACTGCGCTACGAACGAACGCACCTTCATGCGACCACTGCTCACCGATGCCCCCTAGTCTGACCAATCCGCGGCTCCTGTCACGGTTGGAGCATGACCACACGGCCCCCCCCGGCTACCTGGTTCGGCCCCTCACTTCGGGTGGGTGAGACAACCAGCTGTCGTGAGTGCCTCACTGGCCGGTGAATGACGTGTATCGGGGTAGGCGGGCCGGCATGGCATCGAAGATGGATCGCGTCATGTCCCTGCGGGTCGTGCGGCAGCTGCGCCGGGTCCGCGCCTTCTATGCGATGGGCGTCCTGCTGTGGGCAGCTGCGGCGGCCTGGGCGGGCTGGGAGGCTCCCGGGAGCCGCCGGATGTGGGTGTCTGTCCTCCTCCTGACCGTCTTCAGCGGTCTCCTGCTCACGGCCTCGGTGTGGCTGCGGCGCCTCGAGGCCGCAGGCGCGAGCAGGCCCGCCCACCATGCCTCATCACGAAAGGCGACCGCCCCCCGTCACGCACATGCCTGACCGGACGCCAGCCGGACGGCTGCCCAGCGGGTCAAGGGAGCTGCAAGCCGAGCCCGTGGCACCAGTGAGCACCGCTGCACGGTCGGGCTCCCAGGCCTCGATGGCCTTGCTGTACGCGTGCGCAGGGTCTGGGCCGCGCGCGTAGGCCGCTTGCCAGGCGGTGGCGAGGTGGTCTGCGGCCGACCCGGCGGCGGGCCCGGTCCCGCTCCTGCAACCTGTCCTCGGTTCGTTGACCTGATAGGCGGACCCGGCGCAGACGGCATGGGTCCTCCCGTTCCCTCGGATGGCCGTCGTAGTGGAGCGCGTCGTCGACCCACTTTTGGAGTGGCGCGTGCAGGTGCTCGGAGACGGTTGTCGAACGGACCGTCGTAGTCGGGGGCAGCAACGAGCACGGTGTGGACGGAGAAGCGCGGGCGGGGCCCGGTCGCCATGGTGGAACGAACGTGTCGGACGGCACGGAACATTCCAGTCGCGCACGATTCACTTCAGTACGCCCTTCAGTGCCGCACTGAAGATTTCGGTGCCGGCAGCTCGCGGGGGTGGGCCACCATCCGTCCCGCTGGATCGTTGATTGAGGCGTGACACCCTCGAGCCGCTGCCCTCCACGCCGCACCGCCCGGGCCGGACGCTCCGGCTCAGCTGAAGCAGCCTGCTCCCGCCAACCTTCCTTCGAGGCTGGAGGTCACCCAGAGACTCGCTGGTCGAGGTGCCGAGTGGGTGCAGCAGCGTAAAATAGAAAGGGACTTGAACCATCATCCGGAGGACATCATGGGACTTCGAGATGTGCTATTCGGCAAGAGAAATATTCCGCCACCGGAAGTCCATGCAGACCCCGTTACGCGAACACCGTGGGAGACAATTCCGGTTGCTCAACGAAGAGTCGCCAGGTCCCTCAAAGATCTATTCGGAACTCTTCGGGGCACCGGTTCCGGACGCATCAAAGTGTGCCCTGTATGTTCTCGCGCCATGGATCAGGAAGCCACACAGTGTCCGGCTGGGCATTATGTCGGATAGTGGTTGATCACTTCCCAGTTGAAGGTCGTCCGGCATGACCAGGCCTCGGATTTTCGCCACGCTTCTAGCGGCACTATTGCTCATTCTCCTCGGTACCGGGTGCCCCCGTGGCGGTGGCGGCACTGACGAGATGATAAACTCCTTGAAAAGTTTGACTGGACAGGCAGATCAAGCCGTTGGGCCCATCTCCCGCCCTATGGACAGCAGTGAGTTGTCCGCACTCAAAGCGCGACTGGACGAGAATTTGGCCCGCGTCCCGGACAATCTATCGAGCGAAGAGATGGCTGCAAGGGAGGCAGCTGAAGCCGCCCTGGATACGTTGGAGATCGCCATCAGTCAGGGGCAAAGACAGGCAGAAATACCTCAAACAGCTGCCATCCTGGCTGACAGCTCTCGGCCATTCGCCGTACCACCCGACGACACGGCTTGGGTAGAACTTAGCGAGAGCCTCAAGAAGAACGGTGCGGACTGTATTAAGCAGTTCGCTTGCGAACAAGCATGGAATGCTCTGGCGCCGGAGAAAAAGCAGGAGCTGAAGCCACCCACAAGCTTCTGGTTTGCTGATGCGTCAGCACAGAATGTCCAGAGGTATATCGACATCGTCTATGAAAACTGGAAGCTGACCGCTCTGGGGCAGTACATCTCCTGGGCCCAGTACAGCAAGGATCTCTTTGACAAGGCCACGGAGTTCGCTTCCCAGAGCCAGCTCACCGCACCTGCTCATGCATACGTCTACTACGCACGCTATTGCCTGACTCCGCCTATCCCCTGACGGAGGGCGAGACACAGCGCGAAACGTAGAACGACGAAAGCCCTGCCTCACCGAATGAGACAGGGCCTCGTGTGCGTGTCTCATCGTCCAGGCGCCGCCCCGTGTCCGCGTCCGTGCAGACGCCCACTCCGTTGCAGAGCCCGCCCCCGCGTTCGCCTGCGCGCGGCCGGCCCCGCCGAGGGGTCGCCTGTCTCAGCTGCCCGCCGCCCGTCCCCGCTCTGAGATCGGCTGCTGGCCCCTCGCGAAGGCCGGCCTCGCGGTGGAGGCGTACCGCGCGGTGCTGGACCGCGTCGACCCCGACCTCCGGTACGACCTCGGGGAGCTCATCGAGGCCCTCGACGGCTGAGCTTTGGAATGGAACAAGGGCGAGGGCGCCTGGTGGGCCGAAGGCGGCTCGTTCTTCTTCTCGATCACTGGCTGACCCACTGAGGAAGCGGCCGAGGAAGCGGTCGCTCCCCCATTGGGTCAGGTCCAGCCGAGTTCGGTGTAGGGGCGGCCGGCGCGGATGCCCTCGATCGCCACCCTGGTGTGGGCCGTTCCCTTCCCGATCACCTCGCCGACCAGATGAAGATGGCGGCGAGGTGGAGTCCGGCAAGGTAGATGGTGGCGGTCTTGTCGTAGCGAGTGGCCAGACCGCGCCACTGCTTGGGCTTGTTGATGCAGCGCTCGACGGTGTTCCGCTGCTTGTAGGCCTCGCGGTCGAAGGCAGGCGGGCGGCCGCCGCGGCCCGGGCGTTTGCGGTGGGCGGCTGGTCAGCGGGCTGCGGGATCACCGCTCGGATTCCGCGCCGCCGCAGATGACGGCGGATCGCCCGGGACGGACAGGCCTTGTTGGCCAGGATGACGTCCGGCGGGACCCTGGGGCGGCCGGTCCGGCGGGGCACCCGCAGCCGGGTCATGACCCGCTCGGACGCGGGCGCGTCACCGGCCTGGCCAGGTGTGATGACGAACGGGAGGGCCCGGCAGGTGCTGTCTGAGGCGAGGTGAATCTTCGTGGTCAGTCCGTCGCGGGAGCGTCCGAGGGCGTGGTCGTCCGGCTCGTCGGCGGGGTGGGCGTGAGGAGCTCCGGGCGTCAGGTGACGTGGAGCACCGTGGCCGGCCTGATGCTTCAACGGGGCCTGAAACCTGGCTCAAACACGGGTAGCGGCCGTGGTCGGATGTTGCGTTCTACTACTGCGGGCGGCGTGCTCAGGGCGCGCCGTGACGAGCTAGGGGGCCGTGATGTTCAGACGACGACTGCTGGTGGTCGTGGCTGTGGTGCTCGCGATGGTGGGCAGCACGGCCAGTATGGCCGGCGCCTCATCTGCCTCGCCCGCTTCACCGAGGTGGCGGCCTACAGTCAGCCCGGAGCTCCATATCAGTCCGGGCAGGATGCGCTCGGATCGCGAGCAGGTGCCGCGTGGCTTTAGTAAGAAGGACGCCGACAAGGCCGAGACGATGGAAGCGCGCCTGGCGGCCGCCGGGGACTGCCAGGTGTACTGGCCCGCTCCGTACGAGGTGTGTGGGGCGATTCGCAACAAGTACAACGAGCTGGGTGGCCCCAACAGCTTCCTGTCGTTGCCGAAGTCGAACGAGCTGACCAACCCCGACGGGTACGGCAAGCGGACGGAGTTCGTGAACGGGCCGATCTACTGGTCCCCGCAGGGCGGCGCCCACCCG
Source organism: Streptomyces gobitricini (assembly GCF_039532985.1). NCBI lineage: Bacteria > Bacillati > Actinomycetota > Actinomycetes > Kitasatosporales > Streptomycetaceae > Streptomyces > Streptomyces gobitricini. The sequence continues at coordinate 175,209 of NZ_BAAASR010000007.1, forward strand.
GTCGTGAACCACTTCTTCGCCGCGTGGGCCCGCAACGGCTACGAGGCAGGCAAGGTGGGCTATCCCACCTCGGACGAGATCGTGAACGCCGACGGTGTGGGGCGCCGTCAGTACTTCGAGCGGTCCACCATCTACTGGAAGCTGAACGAGGCGTACGCGGTGGGCGGCGCGATCCGAGACAAGTGGGGCGAGGCGGGCTGGGAGGGCGGCTACCTGGGCTACCCGATCAGCGACGAGTTCACCACCCCCGACGGTCTGGGGCGCGGCTCCCGCTTCGAGCACGGGATGATCTACTGGACCGAGGCGTACGGGGCGCACCCGGTCAGCGGCGGCCTGCTGTCGAAGTGGACGCTGTCAGGGTACGAGAAGGGCCCGTACGGCTACCCGATCGCCGACCAGAAGCCGCGCGGCTCCTCCTTCGACCAGGAGTTCCAGTTCGGCACGATGGGCTTTCCGACCGATCCGGCCTCCGGGGCCACCCCGGAGGAAGGCGACATCGACCCCACGGTGGACGAGCAGCGGCCGGTGACCCTGGACGACTTCGCCAGGGACGCCAACACCTCCGCACCCAACCCCAAGGTCTCGGGAAGACTCGGTGACCTCGACGCCTGTAAGGCCGGGATCTCCTGCATCAGGGAGGGAGCCGCCGCCCGGGCCCCGCTGGACGATCCCGATGAGCCCGAGGACCCGATCATCGACGGGCCCGACACCCACGGGACTACCATCCCCGCCTGGTGCACCACCGCCCCCTGGGACGGCCAGTGGCGGGTGAACCGGAAGAACGCCTGCGGTATCTGGAGGGACCAGGCGCTGATCGTCCACGACACCAAGGGCGCCGAGATCGGCAGGATGCCGTTCGTCGTCAAGGTCGGAATCCTCAGCTCCCACAAGTCAGGCGAGATGAAGCAGGAGTTCCGCATCCACTTCGGGAACTTCATCAACAAGGTCGGCACCCCTACCCTGGTCTACAAGCCGAGCAACGGATCGGGCACCTACAGCATCGACGGGCCCGCCAGCGGATCGATCATCAAGCCGAACAGCACGAAAGCAATCGTGATCACGTGGAAGGAGAAGTCGATGGCGGACAACACGTCCGCAGGCGCTACCCTCCAGCTCGCCTACAGCTTCGGCAACGCCTCGCCCGACGTGACGCACTCCACCCCCGGCACGATCCGGAACAGCCAGTTGCGCTGCGACTCCACCATGAAGACGAGCCGGGGCGGCTACCGGCAGGGCTGTGTCGTCTCCGGCTTCACTCCCACTTTCGAGCTGACATCCCTCACCCTGGAGCAGACCTGGCATGTGGCTGAGGCCATCAAGTCCGGGCTGCCCGGCGCCCCCGGGCGGCCGCTGCACCGGCAGGCCGACAAGGTCAAGCGGGACATCAACCGGCAGCTGTCCTGCCCGAAGTCCGGGCCCGTGCGCGACGCCCGGAGGCTGCCGGGCCGCTCGTGCGACGAGTACCCGTTCGCGTCCACGAACGAGGGCGCTGCCACCTCGGGCGGCCCAGGCCGCACCGTGCACGACAACTGCAACGTCAAGGACCTGCCGATCGCCACGGGGGCGAAGGGCTACAGCGTCTGCATGATCGACGAGAGGCAGAACTCCCACAGCGGGAGCCTGATGTGGGCCTTCCATGGCGAGAACCGCGTCATCGACCAGGACGCCTTCGCCGTCACCACCTCCGGCGGCACCGCGCCACCCAAGCCCTGACCTAAGCCTTTACCGTCAGATCATCGTGGGCGAGGATCGAGCCGTTATTGCTGGACCGGACACCGAAGCGGGATGGGCGGTGGCGGGATCACCGGCAGGTGATCGACGCGATCGCGTTCAACTACCGCACCGGCACGCCATGGGTGGACATGCCCGAACGCTTCGAGTCATGGAAGGGCGCCCACAACCGGCTGCGGAAGTGGGCCACCGATGGCACCTGGGAGAAGGTCTCCACCGCCCTTCTCTCACCCAGGGCGACGCCGAAGGCGACCTCGACTGGGTCGTCGCGGTCGACTCCACCATCGTCCGAGCCCACCAGCACGCCGCCGGGGCCCGTCAAAAGGGCCCCGGCCGTCGAGCCGAACGACCATGCCCTCGGGCGCTCCCGCGGCGGACTGACCACGAAGATCCACCTCGCCTCAGACAGCAACTACCGGCCGCTCGCCTTCGTCCGGCCAGGCCAGGCATGTGACGCACCCGCGTTCCTCGAGGTCATGGCCCGCTCGCGAGTGCCCTCGGCCGATCGGCTGTCCCAGGCCCCTAAGGGGTCCCTGGCACCATAACGAAGATCACCATCAATGAAGTGGTTTGCGGCAACCTGCCTGACGAAAGCACCACTGTGCTGCAGATGGGCTCCCCACCGGTGCAAGTAAGCGAGGGTGCTCGCATCCTCATAAAGGGTCGCGACTACGAAAAAACGATCAGCCTTGCGCGGCGCGGCGACCGCGTCCTGACCGGGGTCTCGGCTCGCCACGTTCTGGCCGTCGTGAGCGAGCAGCCCGGGCATCGGCAGACGTCGGCGGTGCAGAACTCGGCGTGAGGGCAGCGACGATCTGCTGGACAGTCTCTTCGCATGCGAGCTGCGGCGTCGAGGGTGCGCCGGGGGTGCTTGTGGCGTCCCGTAAGTGGTGCGGGTGATCGAATGCTTCTCGCCAGGTTACTCCGGTGCGGTGAGCCGTCAGGCTCGTCGCCAGGTCTTGGAATCACCCGACTGGACAGGTTAATTCGCCTTTGTCCGCCTGAAGCGGCGGGGCTGATTCCGGGGCGCATACGTTCGAATATTGGGGGCACGGCGCCGCGAGTGGTCAACGACTTGTGGAAGCTTGTGTGCGCCCGGTGGCCATTGGGGTCGCTGTGGTGAATCTTCCTGTGGGGGGAAGTTGATGCATTCACGTGCTCCCGGCACGTCTTTTCGGCGTGCCCGCAGAACCTCTCGCTCGGCCCTGGCCGCGGCCGTGACGGCCGTGTCGCTGGTCGTCTCCGCCTCGCCTGCCTTCGCGGCTGCGATGCCCGAGCCGCAACTGCCCGAGGCGACGACCCCGTGGACGACGCCGAACAAGGCCGAAGCGTCCCCGGTCCCGGTCGGCACGACGAAGGCCCCGCCCTCCGAGGCGGAAGCCGAACCGTCGGCCGAACGGGCCGCCTGGCGCGCCGCCCAGAAGACACGCGCCACGGGCAAGACGACGCAGAACGCACCGGCCGCGCGCAGCGGCGTCGCTGCGGCGGCCGCAGAGATGACGTACGTGCCCGAAGGTCAGGGCGAGGCCCCCTGGCACGAGCTCTCCGACACGCGCCTCAACGATGCTCTGGTCGCGAGGGTGAACCTGTCCAACGGCAACCTCATGCTCGCCGCCACCGACTTCAGCATCGCCGGCGTGGGCCAGAAACTGCAGCTCACCCGCACCTACAACTCCCTGGACGCGGCCTGGGGCAAGATGTCGCAGCGCTGGTGGCAGGGCTATGAGCGCTACGCCCAACTCCTCGACACCGAAGTCGTCATCCACGACACGACGGGCGACGCAGTCCGGTTCGCGAAGAACGCCGACGGCTCCTTCACCACGCCGGCCGGCTACTCCAAGGACCTGAAGAAGAACGCGGACGGCACCTACACCCTCACCGACCGCAAGTCCGGTTCCAAGGACACCTACAACGCCCACGGCACGCTGACGAAGGTCACGGACAAGAACAACGGCACGATCACCGTCGACCAGCACGACGAAACGGCCGAGCACAAGGGCTTCAAGCTGACCGAGACCCGCTCCGGGCGCTGGATCGACCTGGTGAAGACCGACGCCTCGCAGTGGCAGGCCAAGGACCACACCGGCCGCACCGCCGTTTTCGATCTCGACCCGGCCGGCGACCTCGCGAGGGCCACCGATACGGCGGGCGAGGCGACGTCGTACGAGTACGACTCCTCCCGCCGCTTGACCAAGGTCACCACCCCTGAGGGCACCATCACTCTGTTCACCTACGACGCCCACAACCGGGTGCGCTCGGTGCAGCGGGCAACGGAGTCGACCAGCACGGGCCACACGGGCCCGACCTGGCGCTACGACTACTCCGGCGCCACCCCCTCGGACGCGGGCACCACCACGCTGACCGACCCGGACGGCGACAAGACCGTCCACACGCACAACGCGGACGGTGAGATCACCAAGGTCACCGACCCGCTCGGCCACTCCCGCTCGAAGACCTACAAGAACCGCCTGGTGCAGACTGCTACCGACGCGATGGGCACGGGCGGGACCGGTGGGAACGTCACCACCTACGGCTGGGACGCCCGCAACAACCCCTCCAGCGCCCAACTGCCCACCGGGGCCACAGCCGCCGTCTCCACGTATCAGACGATCGCGGGCACGGACCTGCCGAAGGACTTCAGCACCCCGGACGGGCAGAAGGAGGACTACACCTACGACACCAACGGCAACACCCAGACCGTGACCACCACCGGCACGGCCGGCGGTCAGCGGTCGTACACGTACAACAAGGCCACACCGACCTGCGGCGGGTTCGAGGGCCAGCGGTGCACGGCGAAGGACGCCAACGGCAAGGTCACCTCCTTCACCTACGACACCAGGGGCAACCTGTCGAAGGTCACCCCGCCCGCCCCGCTCGGCATCCTCACTTACACCCACGACGGCCTCGGCCGGGTGGAGACCGTCACCGACGGACGCGGCATCAAGAGCGTGTACACCTACGACACCCGCGACCGGGTCAAGCAGGTCTCCTCCACCAGCATGACCGTCACCTACACCTACGACGCAGACGGCAACCTCACCTCGCGCACCGACGCCTCCGGCACCACCATCTGGACCTTCGACGAACTCAACCGCGAATCGACCCGCACCCTGCAAAATGGCGCTCAGACACTGCTGGCGTACACACCGGGCGGTGACGTCGACTACTACACCGACCCGAACGGCAAGACCGACTACACCTGGGACGCCGCCGGCCGCCTCGACTTCCTCACCGACCCAGGCGGCAAAAAGACCGACTTCGACTACAACAACAACGACAAACGCACCAAGACCGTCTACCCGGGCGGCGCCACGCACACGGTCACACTCGACGAGTCCAGCCGACCCAAGGCCATCAAGGCAGTCTCGGGTACGACCACTTTGGTGGACCTGGCCTACAGCTACGGCTACGGCGTCGGCGGCACCACGGACGGCACGAAGATCCGCACCCGGACCGACAATGCGGCCAAGCTGACCCTCAGCTACACCTACGACTCCCAGGGGCGGCTGTCGTACGCCAAGGAAGCCGACGCGGCCGGTGCCCGCAAAGCGTCATGGCTGTACTGCTGGGACAAGGCCGGCAACCTCACCCACTACGACTCCTCCGCAAGCACCTGCCCCACCACACCCACCTTCGGCTACAACGACGCCTCCCAGCTCATCTCGAAGGGCGGCTCCACCGACGGCTGGGCCTACGACAAATCCGGCAACGAAACCGCCGCCACCCCCGGCACCGGTTACGCCCGCTCCAGCGAAACCTGGACCGACCACAGCCAGCTGAAGACCATCACCACCTCCGGCACCGCACGCGACGCCGTCCACGCCGGCACCGACAACAGCGAACGCACCAAGCTCGGCGACACCTGGTTCCACCACACCGCCCTCGGGCTGACCGGAACCACCACCGCCGGAGTCGACACCGGATTCATCCGCGAACCCGCGGGCACACTCAACTCCATGCGAACCGGGGGCAAGAGCTACTACTACCTCACCGACGCGACCGGCAACGTTCTCGGCCTCGTCGACGAGCAGGGCACACGCACCCACACCTACGCCTACAACCCCACCGGCCGCGCCCGCACCACCACCGAAACCATCCCCCAGCCCTACCGCTTCGCCGGCACCTACGCCGACCCCACCGGGCTGTACAAGATGGGCGCCCGCTACTACGACCCCAACACCAGCCGCTTCACCCAACCCGACCCCTCCGGCCAGGAAACCAACCCCTACCTTTACGCCACGGGCGACCCCATCAACCGCATCGACCCCTCAGGGCTCGGCTGGCTCCAGAAGGTAGGAGGCGTGATCAGCGACAGCGAAAGCATCGTGGGGGCCGCCACAGGCTGCATCGCTGGCCTGGGCGCCGCATCCGAGACGGGAATCATCCAGGCGGCGGGCGTCTTCGGCGGCGGGATCGGCGCGGTCGGCGCGGCAGTCGGCAGCTGCGCGCTGGGCGGCGCCATGGGCTACGCGGGCATGGACATCATCAGTTACGGGTGAGTATCGGCGGACACCGACAACTGACCGACCACAACCTCTGTCGCGGCGGCGGATCGCATCCGCCGCCGCGACAGAGTTCCGCACGACAAGGAAACAGCAGCAGCTGTTCCCGCAGCGAATCCCGGCAGATCCTGGGTTAGGAGAAAATCGATGAACGACAAGGTCAAACTGCAGGTTTTCGCAATCGTATGTCTCGTGGTGTCGATCGTCTGCGTTGTGGTGGGACTACGGACCGGTGACGTGGTGTATCTGGTCTTGGGCGGCTTGGGACTTCTGGGAATGGCTATGCTCGCGTTCGGAGTGCTGCGCAAAAGGCGATCCTCCTGAGAGTGCGTTACGTGACACTCCAACCTGCGAGAGATAGTGGCAGACGGGGAGGCCGCTGTCCTAGGCCGTGTGTCGAGAGTGGATCTTGAGTGATGAATGATCACGGTTCATGGCACGGGGAGATCTCACGGACGAACAGTGGGCGGTGCTGGAGCCGCAGTTGCCGAAGGGGACGAAGGCGGGACGGCCGCCGGTCTGGTCGCGGCGGCAGCTGATCAACGGCATACGGTTTCGGGTGCGGACCGGTGTTCCGTGGCGGGACGTGCCTGTCGAGTACGGGCTGTGGGGCCGGATCTACGATCTGTTCCGCCGATGGCAGCGGGACGGCACCTGGCACCGGATCCTCAGCCACCTCCAGTGCCTGGCCGATGCGGAAGGTGCGATCGTGTGGGACCTGAGCGTTGACTCCACGGTGTGCCGCGCCCATCAGCATGCGGCCGGGGCCCGGAAGCAGGGTGAACTACAGAAGGAGCCGCCGGGCGGTGTGTTCGCTGAACCCAGTGATCATGGGCTGGGACGTTCGCGCGGCGGGTTCACCACCAAACTGCATCTGGCCGTCGAGCAGCGCCAAAAGCCCATGTCGATCGTGGTGACCGCTGGGCAGCGCGGGGACTCGCCGCAGTTCGAGCCTGTGCTGGAGAAGGTCCGCGTGCCCCGGATCGGGCCGGGCCGGCCGCGCGTCCGTCCTGATCGCGTGCGCGCTGACAAGGCGTACGCCTCCCGCAGGAATCGCGCCTATCTGCGCCGCCGCGGGATCTGTTGCACCATCCCCGACAAGGCCGACCAGGTGCGCAACCGCCAGAAGCTTGGCTCCCGCGGCGGCCGGCCGCCGCGTTTCGACCCGTTCGACTACCGGGAGCGCCATGCGGTCGAGTGCGGGATCAACCGCCTCAAGAGGCATCGTGCCGTCGCCACGCGATACGACAAGCTCGCGGTCCGCTACGAGGCGACCGTGCTCATCGCAGCCATCAACGAGTGGCTGTGACGCTCGGCCGTCACACGGGGGATCCACGTTCCACCACCGCGGGCAGATGGCTGGCTGGAACAGCACCTGACGGCCACTCCGGCCGGTGCTTGACCTGAACCTTGGTTGATGTACGAGAGTCGTGTCATCGAACGGCGAGACGAGGAGATTCCGATGACACAGCCCAGGATCCTGGTGACCGGCGCGACTGGAAAGGTCGGCGGCGCGGTGGTGACCCGACTGCACGCGGCGGGCGTGCCCGTGCGGGCGCTGGTGCGAGGGGAGGCGGACTTCCCGGAGGGTGTGCAGGCGGTGCGCGGCGATCTCGGTGATCCCGCGTCGCTGGGCACGGCCCTGGAGGGCGTCGATTCGGTCTTCCTGGTGTGGCCGTTCCTGAGCGCTGAGGGCGCGTCGGACGTGATCGACGCGATCGGGAAGCACGCTCGACGGGTGGTGTACCTGTCATCCGCCGGGGTCGGGAGCGAGAAGGAGAAGCCCGGCGAGGCGATCACCATGTTCCACACGGAGCTGGAGCGGCTGATCGAGGCATCGGGCCTGGAGTGGACGGCGCTGCGGCCCACCGGGTTCGCGAGCAACACGCTGGGCTGGGCGGAGGAGGTCCGCACCACCGGTGCGGTACGGGCGCCGCTGGCAAGACTGGCCCGCCCGCTGATCCACGAGGCGGACATGGCTGCGGTCGCCGTTCAGGCGCTGACGACCGACGCCCTGCTCGGCGCCCGCCCCCTGATCACCGGCCCCGAACTGATCACCCAGGAACGGCAGGTGGCCCTGATCAGCGAGGCGATCGGGCGACCGGTGCGGTTCGAGGAGGTCGCGCTGGACGAGGCCATCGAGCAGATGAAGGCCGCAGGCTACCCGGCAGAGCTGGTGGAGGCCGTGTTGCCGGCCCAGGCGGAGATGCTCGACAATCCGGAGCCGGTCAACGATGAAGTGGAGCGCATCACGGGCACCCCGGCCCGATCCTTCCAGGAGTGGGCGGTGGACCACGCGGCGGACTTCCGCTGAGAGGGACGTCAATACACGTTGACATAGGCGACCGAAGCACCGGATCTCGACTCCGTCGCCCACACGCTTGACGCCGAGGTCGGGCCCCTGCTCAGGGAAGCCCCGAGCGGTCGAACCGTGCAGGTCGGGAGGCCATCTCGTGGCTATGGCGTGCCGTCACTCAGTAGGATCCGCACCCATCTCAGAAAGCCATCTCTGCAAGAGTTCTTGAGCACTTCCGACACACGCCCTAGGGGCCTGGGATGTGGCCACGGTCTTCACTCCGGGGGTGGCGGCCGCGCACCGGGAGCAGCACTCCATGGCTTGCCACCAGCGGCCCTCCCGGTCAGTGATCACGGCCAGGACGACGGGGCCGCCGCACCTCCAGGGTTCTGCACGCGGATGCCGGCCGGTGTCGGGCAGGTGGGTACGACAGCCCTCAGCCCTGCAGGCGCAGTACGCCCCGGCCCTTGGGGCGGGGGCGGCGCGCAGGTGGGCCTTGAGATGGGCGATGGCGGCCGCCCGGCCGACGGCCGCGGAGGCATGACGCTGGTCGGCGCAGGCGGGGCGGCTGCACGAGACGCGTACCGCCGCACTGCCACGGCCGGCGGCGTCCAGACGCACCGTCCACCGGCGCCCTGGCACCCGATCGTCCAGCTCACTCACTGCGGCCTGCGTCATCCCGGCCTTCCTCCCGTCCCGTGCCTGCCGAAGTTTGCCGCTGCGTCCCGTCGTGCCGGGCAGGTGCTGGCGGCGAGGCCACCGTATGCGGCACACGGGCGAAGGCACGTGAACCCGGGCCTGTTTCGGAGCGTGTGACTGACGAAGCAGCCCGATCAGGACGTGCGCGCCCGGGCGGGTGCGCCGTCCAGGGAGTCGAGGAGCTGACCGAAGGTGATCTTCTCTTCGTCGTAGTCGAAGGTCATGGCGGCGGCGAGCGCTTCCCCCCGTCCCGTGCTGCGCCCGCAGTGGTCCAGCAGGATCTTCAGGGCGACGTCGGGTGCGTGGCGGGCGAGGACCTCGTCGGCGGGGATCTGGCGCAGGTGCTCCAGGGTGCGGTAGCGGGACTTCACGACGGCACGGTAAACCTCGGAGCGGGAGAGGATCTCACCGGCGGCGGGGGAGTCGAGCCAGGACTGCAGGACGGCCGCGGGGTCGGGGTGCTTGCCGAGTTCGTCATCGTCCAGCAGCCGCACCACACCGTCGTCCTCGTCTTCGGGTACCGGGACGGCGGCCGCCGCGGCCAGGAACCAGTCGGGCCCGTCGGCCTTCTCGGCGATCCAGGCCAGTTCGGCCGGGTGCAGCCCGCTCAGGACGTCCGCGACGGCGGTGCGCGGGGTGTGCGGATTGGCCGCGAGGATGGCCATGGCCTGGACCCGGCGATGCTCGTAGTGGCGTTCCAGGAGCCGGGCCGGGCGGTCGTGGTCGGGATCGACGTTGTCGAGGACGCGGATCAGGGTCCGGCTCGGCGTGGGGGAGACGACGGCCGGCTGATCCAGCCGGGCGAGCTGGGCGCAGGCCCCGGCGAGGTGGTCGGGGTTGGCGCTGAGGAGGGCCAGGTCCTCGGCGAGGCGCAGGACGCGGCCGTCGAACTCGTGGTCGCCCTCCTGCTTGTCGGACCAGCTGAGCAGTCGGCCGCGGGTGACGAGAGCGTCGGCGGCCGCGTGCAGCTGGTCGGCGGCGAGGTCGGCCAGGCGCCGGTTGTTGCGGACGCGGTTTGCGATGTGGTGCGGGGTCCGGCGGGCGGTCACCTGCGGGTTGGGCAGGCTGGCCAGTTCGGGCAGGCGCAAGGCCGGAAGGCAGGCGAGCAGCAGTTCCTCGCTGAGGGCGGGAGCCGGGTCGGCGGGGAGTTCCTCGCCATCGGGGTCGGCGGCGCTAAGCCGGGCGTCCTCGAGGGCCTGTGTCTGGGCCTGGTCCAGCAGCAGGTGCTGGACAGCCGTCCCGAACACGGGGTGCGCGGTGAGCTGCGCCCACCGCCCGGGGCACCGGGCCAGCATCGCCCAGCCAGCGCGGCCGCCCAGCTCCAGCGACCAGTCCTTCGAGAACGCGGACACTGCCTCCCAGCCCTCTTCGGGCTCCGGGTGAAACAGGTACGCGGCGAGCGGGGTGAGGCAGGCTTCCAGGACGGCGTCGAACAGTTCTGGCGGCACGGGCGGGGCCGGCGCGGCGCCCTTGGCGCGGGTGTAGCGGTCGGGATGCCAGTCCCGGACGACGTGTTCCACCTCGTGGTCGGGGAGGCGGGGCAGGAGCGCGATCGCCGCCTCGACCTGGTCGGGGTGCCGTGCCAGCGCGGAGATCAGTCCGGCCCAGACCCGGCGGTGCCGCAGGATGGCGGGCACGTCGGCGGCGGTCACGGTGCCGTCGGCCGCCAGGGCGGCCAGCGTCTTCTCGTCGGCGTGCACCAGGAGCTGGCCCCGCAGACGCTTGGCAGAGGTCCGGGCCAGCAGCGCGGGCAGCGCGGCCTTGAGGGCTTCCTCCCGCCACCGGTCGGCCTGGGCGTCGAAGCCGTGCGGTGTGGTCGCTGGGGCGCACAAGGCCGCGATCACCGTCTTGAGTGCTTCCCTGGGGAGGTCTTCGCTCATCGCGAGATCCCGCCACAGCGGGTACGCACGGGCATTGACCATCCTCGGATCCCCTCCCATTACCTGACAGGGCGTCACCGCCCGGCCGCCATCCGTGGAACGACCGTACGGCGCACCCAGGCCCGCGCGGGGCGCGATCCACGCAGTCGGCTCTTTGCGCGGCGTTTTTGCCGCTATGCCCGGCAGGGGTCAACCATCTTGCTCCGCGGCCGCCCGTCTCGGTGATCTCGGGCCCGATATCCGTTGTGGTGATGTGGCCGTGGCCAGACTCGCTCTCGTGACCGACTCGAACACCCCCATCTCGTCTCCGAGGACGCCCTATAGGGGGCAGGCCGAACGACGGCCGCCACCGGAAGGGTCCGGTTCCCGCTCGTGTGCTGGGTGCTCGCCCCGCGCACGACGTGACAGGCGCGGCCCCTGGCCGTCGACATCGGCGAGGGGATGGACGCCCGGACCGCGTGGGTGATGACGCGCCTGGCCCGCCATCCGGATGAGCGCGGCTACGCCATGGGCCACCTGGACGAGACCGTCGGGCCGCGGACTGAGCAGAGCTCAGGCGTCGGCCTTCGGCTCACGCAGAGTGGTCCCCTGCCGGGCTCGGCCGCGTCAATCTCGTCATCGGTGGACCACAGGGCGCGGGCAAGGAAGTGCAGGGCGACCATCCCGGCATAGACGAACGCGCGCCCCAGCCGAAAATCAGCATGAAGACGTTAGCGTCGCCGCGCGGGGCGCTGTAGGCGACGCCCTGCCCGGTGGTGAACAGCCAGGGGACCAGGCCGACCGTACGAAGTCGGGATCGGCGTACCGGCCGCTGCCCCGGCGCCACGCCATCAGCGGGACCGATGCGAAGCCGACGCGCGCCAGGCAGTACATGACGGCGAAGAAGTCGTTGGCGATGAACTGGTGGCCGTTGGTGATCCGAGGTAGGCGACCCCGGGCAGGGAGAGGGCGACCGGCATCCCGAAGCCCAGCGCCTCGCCACGGTCTCGAACCTTCGCCACGCTCTCCCCCTGCTGTCGACGTCTCCGTGGGCAACGTACCGGCCGTGCACAGCCTGGTCCGCCGATCAGCGGGAACGGCCGGGAGGGCGGGGCCGGCTACTCGCGGCGCGCGAGGTCCTCGGGGGTGGGCGCGTGCCAGGTGACGTACGGCTGGCCGCTGTAGTCCACGGTGATCGTGTGCCGCAGCACGTCGCCGTCGGCGTCGTAGAGATGTGCTCGTCCGGCTGCCGGTGACCATCCGCACCGTACCCGCCGGTGCTCCCGGCGGCGGCTCGACAGTGCCCAGCCGCGCCCGCCCCGACCACGTCTGTGTTCATTTTGCCGCATGAGTCGGATTCGCGGCGTGGATGAGCTGGCGGAGGGCGCCGTGGTAGACCTCGTGGTCCACGACGGCGGGCACGATCGCGGTCAAGTGGCCAGTCAGTACCGGGAACTCGTCGGGGTCGAGTGCGGCCAGCGCTTGGCGGGTGGCGGCCTGTGCGGTCTTGGGGTTGCGGTGGTTCACGAAACTCGCGCTGCCCAGGGTGAGGAGGTACAGGCGCCGGTAGGTGACGATTGCGTCCTGGGGTGCCATGCCAGCGGCGAGGGAGTCGGCGAGCTGAGGTTCGACGAGTCGTTTGAGGAGCTGAGGGCTGAGCCAGGGGCGGGCGCCGCGCAGGTTGATCAGGCCCGGCTCCGCGCGGTACTGGCGCGACGCCGAGGCCGCCCGCGCCTCCTGGCAGCGCGCCGGGATGCGACCGGACCTCATCACCGTCTCCCTGGCCCGGCTCGGCTCCGCCTGGGGCGCAGCCGTCACCCCGGCCACCATCGGCGGCCGGGCCGTCTTCGGCGGAACGCTGCGCGAGATCAACGCCGGGGCCCTGGTCCACTACGACGACATCAACCGGGAGTTCCCCACCGGCCTGTTCGACCAGGAGGTTGTGGCCCAGCTCGCCTTCAACGTCTGGGTGTCCGTCCCGGTCACCGGCGGGGCGACCACGGTGTGGCGCCACCGCTGGTAGCCGGCCGACGAGCAGCACCGCGACGCGTACGGCTACCGGCCCGAGACGGTCGGGCACTGCCAGCGGGTGAGCCTGACCCCGCAACTCGGCGACGGGCTGCTGTTCAACCCGGCGAACTTCCACGCCGTCGAACCCAACCCGGCCGGGCGCCGGATCGCCTTCGCCTTCTTCCTGGTTCTGACCACCACCGGCCAGCTCATCTCCTGGTCGTAACCCCTCACCGCAGGAGCAACCTCGTGCATCAGCTCACCTACGGCGACATCAAGGCCGCCGCCGACCGCATCGCGGGGCGTATCCGCCCCGTCACCCTGGCCCCCCTCGATCCGGGTGCGATCCGCACCGGCCACCGCGACCCCCTGGACGACCGCCCCGAGCAAACCTGTCAGGTGTGGCTGGCCCTGAAGTTCATGCAGCACACCGGCTCCTTCAAGGCCCGGGGCGCGCAGAACTTCATCCAGGCCCACCGCGACGCGGGCACCCTTCCCGACGCCGGGATCACCATCGCGTCGGGCGGCAATGCCGGCCTCGCTTGCGCGTGGGCCGCCCAGCAGCAGGGCGTGCGCGCCACCGTCTTCCTCCCCATCACCGCCCCGCAGGTGAAGGCGGCCCGCCTGCGCGACTACGGTGCGGATGTCCGCCTGGTCGGCACGGAGTACGCCGAGGCGCTCGCCGCCTGCGAGGAGTTCGCGGCCAGCACCGGCGCGCTCGCCTCGCACGCCTACGACCACCCGCTGATCGCCGCCGGGGTCGGCACCCTGCTGGAGGAGATCAACCAGCAGATCCCCGACTTGGACACCGTGGTCGTCGCGGTCGGCGGCGGCGGGCTGTTCGCTGGCATCGCGACGGCGGCCCAGCGCCACGAAATCCGCACCGTGGCGGTCGAGCCGACAAATTGCCGAGCGCTCAACGCCGCCATCGAGGCCGGCCGCCCGGTCGACGTCCCGGTCGACTCCATCGCCGCCGACTCCCTGGGCGCCCGCCGCACCTCCGCCCTTGCCCTGCACGCCGCCCGACACGACCGCGTCCACTCCGTCCTCGTCCCCGACACCGAGATCGCCTCCGCTCGCCTGCCCCTGTGCTGTATGCCACTGGTCGCATGGGGCGTAGTTGCCACCCCCTGACCGCGCGAGGAAGGCATCTACGCCGCCGACCGCGAGGCCCTCCACCGCATCGCGGCGAGTGCCCTCCACGTCGTTCGCGACATGTGGCCACGTCAATACCGCACCTGCTCGCCCTGGCAGGACCTGCCGGACGAGCTCGGCTCGCTCCGGACCGCCCACAAGCAGCCCAAGGACCCGCCCGGACATCGTCCTGGCGAACCGCGCTTACTGCTGCCCGCCGACCACCAGGCCCGGGCGCTTCCGCCAGCCGCAGCATCGACTGGACGTCCACCAGCGACATCGCCGAGGGCCGGGGCGGCCCGCGCGGTCGGCGGGCGCGGCACTCGCCGCCGCCGAGAGCCGTCGTTCACGGTGGAGGGCGGTGAGATGGACGCGGTGTTGGGGTTCGTCCGAGCCGGCCTCGGCCTGGCCGTCGTGCCCAGCATGGTGGCGGCGAGAGCGGGGTGGGAGCTGCGGGTCACGGCGCTGGCGCCGCCCGGACTGCGCCGCACGATCGCCCTGGCCCACCGGAGGGATGCGGCGCCGCCGCCGAGGGCGGCACGGGAGCTGCAAAAGGTGCTGCTCCGGGCCCGTGGAGGGCTCCGGCCCCGAGGGCGGTTCGGAGCCGTGGAGCAATAGCGCCTTGTCGGCGCACGTCGGCCCAACTCCACCCCGTCCGGCCACATCCGAGCAGATCAGGACCGTTCGGAAGCGTAGGCGACGGATCGCGGGTCGGCCATGTACTGTGCGTCCCATCACGTCAGGGGTGGGGTGTTCGGGGGGAGAGGTCGGCGTGTCCGTCTTCGCGGCGGGGTCGTTCCCGCTTCTCGCCGCCGGCCGTTCACGGGCCCGCGGTTACGGCCGGGCACCGGCCGGGGCTGACGCCCCTTCAGGTCCTCGAGGAGGAGGACCTCCATCACCCGCACGATCGCACCGGGGCGACCGGCTGACCGGCCGCCCGGCCATGCGACGGCACGTCTTCGCGACAGGTGATCCGCGCTTCTGAGATCAGAGCGGCGAACGGGGTACTCCCCCCACCCTTCGACGCGAGCGAATGTCCTATTTCTTTCCGGTCTGCCCCCTCCTCCGGGCGGCCGCAACCGAAACGGTCCTCACCATGTCCACGCCCACGTCCCTGCCCACCGGCCACCGGGCCGCCGCACCGGGGAGACCCGCATGAGACCCGACAGAGGGCACGCCGCCCGGCTGACCGGCACGGCACTCGCCCTGACCTTGGCGCTGACCGCCGCCCCCGGGAGCCCCTGGGCGGCGCGCCCGGCCACCGCGGCCGCGGCTGTGCCCCAGACGCCGTCCGACAAGGCGCTGGCCCTGGCGGAGGCCACGGGCCAGCGCGTTGAGGTGCTCGAGGAACGCACCGAGCGTGACACGGTGTTCGCCAACCCCGACGGCGGCACCTTCACGCTGGAGAAGTCGATCGTCCCGGTGCGCGTGGCCACGCCGGACGGCGGCTGGACCCGGCCGGATCCGACGCTGGTGAAGCGCGCCGACGGGTCGGTCGGGCCGAAGGCCGCCGCGGTGGACCTGTCCTTCTCGCCCGGCGGTACCGGCGCGGACCTGGTGACCATCGGCGAGGCGGGCTCGGCCGTGTCCCTTGGCTGGCCGGGCACCCTGCCGGCCCCGCGCCTGGAGGGCGCCCGGGCCGTGTACGAGGACGTCCGGCCCGACGTCAACCTCATCCTGACGGCGACGCCCGAGGGTTTCCGCCAGCTCCTGGAGGTGGAGACGCTCGAAGCGGCCGCCGACCCGGCCCTGCGGAGCATCGCGTACGACCTGGACGCCGAAGGGCTGAAGATCCGGGCGGGCGCGGCGGGCAGCATGGAGGCGGTGGACGGCAACGGCCAGGTCGTCTTCCGCTCGCCGAGCGCCCAGATGTGGAACTCCGCCGGCGGTCCCGCGGTGGGCGACGGCGTCTCGGCGCAGGGCGCCGGCCTGCGCCCGCTGAGCGGCCCGTCCGCCGCAGCGGAGCCGGAGCCCGTATCGGTGGCTCCGCAGGAGGAGGACCCGCTCGAAGGGCCCCGCGCCGGCGACGAGTCGGCGGTGATGGACGTCGTCCTGGGCAAGGACTCCGTCCGGGTGGTGCCGGACGCGGATCTGATCGCCGCGACGACCGAGGCGGAACTGCCGCTCTACATCGACCCGTCGGTGGAGCTGAACGAGTCCGAGCGCACGGTGCTGTCCTCCGACGGTGACGTGTTCTACAACTTCTCGGGCGGCACCAACGGCATGAGCGTCGGCAAGTGCGGCACGGCGGTGATCGGCGGCGTCTCGTACTACTGCGGCAACGGCTATGTCAACCGCATGTACTTCGAGTTCGCGCCGGACAAGCTGAAGGGCAAGCACGTCCTGAGCGCGGCCTTCACGGTGACGGAGACCTGGTCGTTCTCGTGCGACGCCCGCTGGGTCGACCTGGAGCGGACCAACAACATCTCCTCGTCCTCCAAGTGGCCGGGCCCGACCAAGCTGGACCAGATGGGCGACCGTTACGTGTCGGCCGGCCGGGGAACCAACTGCTCGCCGTCCCAGCCGGCGGCGCCGATCCGGTTCGCCGACAATCCGGAGGAGACCGACGAGAACCTCACCCCGACCGTCAAGGCCTTCGCCGACGGGTCGTTCCCCCGGCTGACGCTGATGCTGATGGCCAAGGACGAGACGGACACCGTCGCCTGGAAGCGCTTCGACGACGACGCGGTCCTCACCGTCAGCTACGTCAGCAAGCCGACCACGCCCACCGCGTACGGCGTCAGGGCCGGGGCGGGCCAGGTGTGCAGCACCTCCGAGTCGTCGCCGACCGTCATTACGGACCCCCGGCCCGACCTGGTGGCCACCCCACGTACGGCGACGGGCGGCGAGACCGGGGCGCGGCTGCGCGTCTACTTCGACCTGGACGTGAAGAGCGGCACGTCGTGGGCGGACGCGCCCGAGCCGAGCACCGGATCGCTGAAACCCACCACCGGATACGTCTCGTACAGCACGACGACGAAGAGCTTCCCGGCGCAGACGAAGGACTGGGACAACCCGCTGACCGACGGCAAGCTGTACCGCTACCGGTCGTTCACGCACTCGCTCTACAACAACGACGCGTCGTACCTGTCGAGCTCCCAGAGCCCGTTCTGCTACTTCCTGGTGGACAGCAAGGCCCCGCAGAAGCCGAGCGTCACCAATTGGACGGTCTACAGCGAGTGCGTGTCGGGCGGCAGCTGCGTGCCCGGCGGCGGCCCCAGCCAGTCCGGCACGGTCGTCTTCGGCCCGGCGCCCGGCGAGACCAGCACCAACACCGGCTACCGCTTCAAGCTGTCCTCGGATACCGCCTGGTCGGCGTGGTCGAGCGGCTCCACGTACAAGGCGACGATCGCTCCCCCGTCCTCCGGTACGTACCTGCTGCACGTCCAGGCCAGGTCGGCGGCCTATCCGCTGGGCGGCGACGAGCAGATCGTCAGGTTCCTGGTGAGCGAGGGCCCCAAGCCGGTCGCGCGCTGGAACTTCGACGAGACGAGCGGCGCGGCCGTGGACACCTCGAGCACGGACGCCGCACTGCGCAACGACTTGACGCTGTCGGGCGCGGTCCGCTCGCCCAATGGGCGGCGCGGCGAGATCGTGAAGCAGCCGGCGACGGAGACGACGCCGGAGGTGCGCGGCCAGGACCAGGCGCTGCGGCTGGCGAACCCGGCGTACGCCGCGTCCGCGAAGCCGGTCGTGCAGACGGCGGCCTCGTACACCGTGGCCGCCTGGGCCCGGCTGGACGCTACGGGCGGGTTCTTCACCGTGGCGGGCCAGGACGGCACGTACTACAGCCCCTTCTTCCTCAGCTACTGCGAGGGCGTGAAGACGTGGTGCGTCCGGCTCGCCGACGCCGACGCGTCGTCCACGTCCCTGGACAACCAGCGGGTGAACGCCAAGGACCCCGCGCAGGTCAAGGTGTGGACGCATCTGGCCGCGGTCGTGGACCACGACAAGAACGTCCTGTCCTTCTACGTGAACGGCCGACTCCAGGGCACCGACACGATCACCTCCAACTGGTCCGCGAACGGCGGCTTCCAGATCGGGCGGGCGAAGTACAAGGGCGGCTACGTCGACCACTTCGGCGGTGAGGTCGACGAGGTGACCGTCTGGCAGGCCGCCAAGTCCGCGACCGAGATCGCCACGGAGGCGAGCCTCCTCGACGGTCCGGACGGCACCGGCATGCCGCACCTGGAGCTGGTGGCGGACCTGAACGCCTCCGGAGCCTCGGGCACCACGCTCCGGGACACGACGAGCAACTACGGGCCGTCCCTCACGATGGGCGCCGGGTCCCGGCTGGACGGCGAGTCGATCGTCCTGGACGGCACCGGCGGCGCCGAGTTCTCCGGCTCCCCGCTCGTCGACGCCACGGGCTCCTTCACCGTGGCCGTGGAGGCCCTCGTCGACGGCGCCGCGCTCGTCGACAAGCCCAACGGCCACCGAACGCAGATCCTCGGCCAGCGCACGGCGACGGGCTCCTCGTGGGGGCTGTGGTTCGAGAAGACCGGCGTCGACGCCACCGGGCACGAGGTGCTCGACGCGAACGGCGACCCCGTCATCGACGAGGCGACCGGTGAACCGCTCTCCGAGCACTGGGCGCTGGGCCGCTGGCACTTCGGCCGGCTGACCGCCGACGGCTCGGGTACCTCCGTGCAGAGCGACGAGACCGCGGTGCTGGGCACCGAGGTGCAGCTCGTCGGCGCCTACGACGCCCAGTCGCAGGAGATCTCGCTCTTCCTCGTCGACCGGCAGGGCGTCCCCACCGCCTACACGGCGGCGGCGAGCAGCGGTGGCCCCGCTGTCGGCAAGGGCTGGTTGAACAGCGCGTGGGGCAACCACACGCCGGGCCGGATCAACCACATCCGGATGTGGGCGGGTGCCGTGCAGAGCGCCCACCACAAGACCGCGGTCGTCGGGGACTGACCCCGCGCAACCGCTGAACGAGGGCGCGGGCCGTCACCCACGGCCCGCGCCCTCTCCGTCACACCGACAAGAAAGCAGAACGTGTTCAGACCACGATTGCGGAGAGACAGTCTCCGCGCCGGCAGACTCAGCACCGGCGGGCTGCCGGTGATCGGAGCGCTCGTCCTCGCGCTGACCGTCCCGACGGTGATGCCCGCGACAGTCGCCGCGGCGGCCTCCCCGGGCGCCCCCGAGTCCGCCGACACGCGCGTCAGCCGCGTCCGGCCGGTCGAGGGGCTCGGCGCCCAGGAGGCCCGGCAGCGGGTCACCCGCGACAAGAAGGCCAACCAGCGGCTGATCGACCGGGCGCGGTCCGAGCGCCGCACCGTGTCCTGGCCGAAGCGCGGGGCCTCCGGCGTGGTGGACGTCGGCGCCGTCCCGGCGTCCGGCGCCGCCCGGCCCGCGAAGCCCGCGGCCCCCGGCAAGGCGACCGTCACGGTTCTGGACCAGACGGCCGCCCGGAAGGCCGGCGTCACGGGCGTGCTGTTCACGGTGGCCGCCCCGCAGCCCGGCGCGGCCCGGGTCACGGTGGACTACGCGTCCTTCGCATCCGCGGTCGGCGGCAACTGGTCGCACCGGCTGGGGCTGGTCCGGCTTCCGTCCTGTGCGCTCACGACCCCGGCGAAGCCGGCCTGCCGTACGACGACACCGGTGGACTCCACCAACGACGTCGAGGAACAGACGGTCACGGGCGACACGGCCCTGGCGCCGCGCTCCGCGCCGACGGTGATGGCCGTGGCGGCGGAGGAGACGACCACGTCCACGGCCGGCGGCGGCGACTTCGCCGCGACGCCGCTCGCGGTGTCCTCGGCGTGGGAGGCCGGTGCCTCCTCGGGCTCGTTCACCTGGTCATACCCGATCACCCTGCCCCCGGCACCCGCCGGCCCCGTGCCGCCGCTGTCGCTGGCGTACGACTCGGGCTCCATCGACGGCCGTACCGCCAACACCAACAACCAGGGCTCCCTGGTCGGTGAGGGCTTCTCGATGACCGAGTCGTACGTGGAGCGCAAGTACGGCAGTTGCGAGGACGACGGCCAGGCCGACAAGAACGACCAGTGCTGGAAGTACGAGAACGCCTCCCTCGTGCTGAACGGCGTCGCCAACGAGCTGGTCAAGGACGACACCAGCGGCCAGTGGCGGCTGAAGAACGACGACGCGTCCCAGGTGTTCCACGCGACGGGCGCCGACAACGGTGACGACGGCGACGACATCACGGCCGGCAAGGGCGACGGCAAGGGCGAGTACTGGAAGGTCGTCACCGGCGACGGCACCACGTACACGTTCGGCCTGAACAAGCTGCCCGGCGCCGGCACCGAGCGGACCAACTCCACCTGGACCGTCCCCGTCTTCGGCGACGACAGCGGTGAGCCGGGCTACAGCTCGGGCACCGGTTTCTCGGGCCGCGCGAAGACCCAGGCGTGGCGCTGGAACGTCGACCTGGTCCAGGATGTGCACGGCAACGCCGCGACGTACTGGTACACCAAGGAGACCAACCACTACGCCAAGAACGGCGACAAGACGCAGCTCGCGTCGTACGTCCGCGGCGGCTACCCCACCGACATCCGGTACGGGCAGCGCGCGGACGCGCTGTTCACGGGCATCACCTCCGGCAAGGTGACCTTCGCGTACAAGGAGCGCTGCACCGCCGCGTCGTGCGAGTCGCTGACCAAGGACACCGCCCTCAACTGGCCGGACGTCCCCTTCGACTCGATCTGCTCCTCCACCGCGACGGACTGCGCCTTGACCGGCCCGTCCTTCTTCACGCGCAAGCGGCTGACGGAGATCGGCACGCACGTGTGGTCCACGGCGGCCGAGCCCGACGCGTTCAAGCCGGTCGACTCCTACGCCCTCGGGCAGGAGTTCTTCGACGGCCAGGACATCGGCAACAGCTCCGACCAGGTCCTCACCCTCACGTCGGTGAAGCGCACCGGCTTGAACGGCACGGCCATCGGCCTGCCGCCGGTCGGCTTCACCTACCAGCAGCGGCCCAACCGCGTCGAGGGCGGCACCCAGCCCGGCGGCGCGAACATCCTGCCGCTGACCCGGCCCCGTATCTCCACCGTCACGTCGGAGACCGGAGCCATCACGACCGTGGTCCTGTCCAACCCGGAGTGCGTGCGCGGCACCAACATGCCGGCCGCCGTGGACAAGAACACGCACTCCTGCTACCCGGTGTATTGGCCGATCAACGGCGGCGACCCGGCGCAGGACTGGTTCCACAAGTACCGGGTCACCGCGGTCAACACGAGCGACCCCGCCGCCAAGAACCCGGCCGTGGAGTACAGCTACGAGTACGCCACCCCGGCCTGGCACTACAACGACGACCCGTTCACCAAGGAGAAGGAGCGCACCTGGTCGGTGTGGCGCGGCTACCAGAAGGTCACCACGTACACCGGTGAGCTGGGCGCCACCCGCTCGAAGTCCGTGAAGCTGTTCATGCAGGGCATGCACGGCGACAAGCAGCTGGACGGCACCACGCGCACCGCGACCGTCGAGCCGATCCCCATGACGGGCGTCACCCTGTTGGCGGCGACCGACTCCGACCAGTACGCGGGCCAGCTGCGCCAGGACATCACCTACGACGGCGCCAAGCCGATCGCGTTCACGGTCAGCGACTTCTGGTCGAAGCAGACCGCCAGCCAGCGGAAGTCGTACGCGCACACGAAGGCGTACTTCGTGCGCACGGCCCGCACCTACGAGCGCACCTGGCTCACGGCCGTGCAGAAGTGGCGGACCACGGCGTCCTCGCACACGTACGACGACACGTACGGCATGCTCACCACGACCGAGAACCACGGCGACTGGTCGGTGGCCGGGGACGAGACCTGCACCCGCAACTGGTACGCCCGCAACGCCGCCAAGGGCCTGACCGGGCTGGTCTCCAGGACCCGCACGGTCGGCAAGCCCTGCGCGGCCACGGACGACACGCTGGCGCTGCCGGCGAACGCCGACTCGCGCGGGGACGTCATCTCCGACGCCGCGACCGTCTTCGACGACCCGGCGGCGACGGGCTGGACCCCGGACCAGACGCCGACGCTCGGCCTGCCCACGTGGACCGGTCAGCCCAAGGGCTACCCGGCGGCGAACGGCACGGCCGACCGCAACCCGTCCGCCACGTCGTGGCAGACGGTGTCGGTCAGCACGTTCGACACGGCGACGGCCAAGCTGGGCCGGCCCCTCACGGTGAAGAACGCCGCGGGCCAGGTGACCAGCACGGCCTACTACCCGGCGGCCGGAGGCCCGGTCACCGGCGTCATCATCAGCCACCCCAAGCTGGCCTCGAACGGGCAGATCCACAAGGCGTACACCTACGTCGACCCGGCGCGCGGCTCCGTCTCCCACACCCTGGACGCCAACCTCAAGCGCACCGAGCACACGCGCGACGCGCTCGGCCGGATCACCGCCACCTGGCTGCCCAACCGGTCGAAGGCGGGCGGCGACAGCCCCTCCGCGACGTTCGCCTATGGGCTGAGCCAGACCAAGCCGTCCTGGACATCGGTCTCCAAGCTCAAGGCCGACGGCACAACCTACCTGACGTCGTACACGCTGTACGACTCGCTGCTGCGCCAGGTCCAGACGCAGACCCCGGCCGCGACC
The DNA here is from genome assembly GCF_039532985.1 of Streptomyces gobitricini. NCBI lineage: Bacteria > Bacillati > Actinomycetota > Actinomycetes > Kitasatosporales > Streptomycetaceae > Streptomyces > Streptomyces gobitricini. Next base: position 197,996 of record NZ_BAAASR010000007.1, read on the forward strand.
GGCGGGCGCATCCTCACCGACACCCGGTACGACGCCCGTGGTCTGGCCGTCATCACCCAGTCCGACGCCTACGACAGCGGTAGCGCGCCCAACAGCACGTACACGGGTGTGGAGTACGCGCAAGCCCCGGTGCAGAACGAGACCGTCTACGACGGTGCCGGGCGGGCGGTGAAGACCACCCTGTCCTCGTGGGGCGTCAAGAAGTGGGACACCACCACCACGTACACCGGTGACTCGGTGGCCACCAGCGCCGTCGAGGGCGGCACCGCATCGCGGGTGATCACGGACGCGCTCGGCCGGACGAAGGAGTCCCGCACCTACGCGGGCCCACAGCCGAACGACACGGAGTACGGCGCCACGCTCGGCGCCTCGTACACCCGCGTCGCGTTCACGTACACCCTGGACGGCAAGCAGCGCACCGTCACCGGCCCCGACGGGGCGGTCTGGTCGTACACGTACGACCTGTACGGCCGTCCGACCACCGCGACTGACCCCGACAAGGGCACGACGGCCACCAAGTACACCGTCCTCGACCAGATCGACCACACCAAGGACGCCAAGGGGCAGTTCCTCCACTACGGGTACGACGAACTCGGCCGCAAGACGGGCCTGTGGCACACCAGCCGCACGGACGCCAACAAGCTGGCCGCGTGGACCTTCGACGGTCTGCTGAAGGGCAGGCCCGACCAGTCGATCCGCTACGAGAACGGCGTCAACCAGGCCAACAGCAAGGCGTACACCAAGACGGTCACCGCCTACGACAGCCAGAGCCGTCCGACGGCGACGACGCTGACGCTGCCGGACACCGACCCGCTGGTCGCCTCCGGCGCCGTGCCGCCGACGCTGGCCTTCGGGACGGCCTACCGCCTCGACGGCACGATCAACAACACCAAGGAGCCGGCGGCGGGCGGTCTGCCCGCCGAGACCGTCGAGACGCTGTACAACGGCGTGGGCCTGCCGGTCTCCCAGTCCGGCATCAGCGGCTACCTGCTCGGCGTCGACTACTCCGCCCTGGGCCAGGTGCACCAGCTCCAGCTGGGCACGTCGGCGGCCGCCAAGCGGGTCTTCCTGTCCCGCACGTACGAGTCGGGCACCGGCCGTGTGCTGACCTCGTCCACCGACGACCAGACCCGCGGCCCGGTCCAGGACCTGCAATACACCTACGACCAGGCCGGCAACATCACGTCGATCTTCGACCGTGCCGACACCGGCGCCGGCGCCGACCACCAGTGCTTCACCTACGACGGGCAGCGCCGGCTGACGCAGGCGTGGACGCCGAAGACGGCGGACTGCGCCGCCTCGGGCCGTACGGTGGCGAACCTCGGCGGCCCGGCCCCGTACTGGACGGGCTGGACCTACAACACGTCGGGGCAGCGCGCGACGGAGACCCGCAACACAACCACCCCCGTCACCGCCACCTACTGCTACGACCCCGCCAGGACGCACGCTCTCAAGGCGACCACCACGTCCACGGCGACCGGCGCCTGCGACACCACGGCCGCCCAGTACACCTACGACGCCAACGGAAACACCGAAACCCGCGCCGAGGCGGGGGGCTCCGCGGTGCGCCAGTCACTGCTGTGGAACCCCGAGGGCAAGCTCTCCCGCCTGACGGAGGGGATCACCGCAACCGACTACCTGTACGACGCCGACGGCACGCTCCTCATCCGGCGCGACAACGCCTCCGGCGGGGAGACCGTCCTGTACCTCGGAGCCACCGAGGTGCACCTGAAGGCCGGCAAGAAGTGGGCCAACCGCTACTACACGGTGGGCGGCACCACCATCGCGCTGCGCAGTAACGCGAGCGGCACGGAGAAGCTCGCGTTCCTCTCCACCGACCACCACGGCACCGGCAGCATCGCCGTCTCCACTGACACCACGCAGACTCTGAGCAAGCGGTACACGACGCCGTTCGGCGCCGTCCGCGGCAGCGGCGTCGGCAGCTGGCCCGACGACAGGGGCTTCCTAGGCGCGCCCGCCGACAGCGGCACCGGCCTCACGCACGTGGGCGCGCGCGAGTACGACCCGTCGACGGGCCGGTTCCTGAGCGTCGACCCGCTGCTGACGGCGGACCAGCACCAGTCGCTCAACGGCTACAGCTACGCCAACAACAACCCCACGACGCTCAGCGACCCGTCCGGCATGGCCGTCCCGGAGTGCCTGACCGGGGAGATCTCCTGCACGGGAGGCATTCCCGACACGAAGGAGGAGCGGGAGGCCAAGGAGAGGCAGAACGGCAAGAGGAAGGGGAGGGACTCCTCCGGCACGTCCTACGTGTACAAGGACGGCAGGTCCGGAAAGGCGCCGCCCGGGGCTCCGCGCTACAACCGCTACCTGGAGCAGATCCTCTTCACCAACGCCGACATCGCGGCGAAGCTCCGCAAGGAGCGGGTCAACCAGATCCTCGACGGCAAGTGGGACCTCACGAATTACCTTGAGGAAGCGGTGGAGGACATCGAGGAGAAGGTGTGTCACCGCGGGGCACGGGACGGCTGCGGCGCGTACAACCTGGCCAAGGACCTCATGGAGCTGTTCGGCCCCGACGAGGACGAGGCCAACGAGATCATGGAGCGGATCGACGAATCGTGGAAGCGCAAGAACAACAAGTCGAACAATGAATTCGGCTTCGAGGACGACGAGGAGTTCCAGATCGCGCTGACACTCGCCATCCACGGCCACGAGGTGATGTCGAGAAACGACGACCAGCAGAATCCGCACCGCGGTGACGCCTGGGTCGACGACATGCGCGCCGACTTCAAGGCGATGAGCAAGAGCACCAGTTCCAACACCCTGCAGGGCCATCTGCGGAAGGCCGAGCAGCAGCAGGTGGATCTCACCGTCATCGACGTACGCAAGAGCGGTATGAGCGAGGATGCCGTGATGAAGGGCTTCAACAGCTTCAACCGCGGAGGCCGGACGATGCAGCGGGTGATCGTGTACGGAAACGACTATATGCTCGACCTCAAGGTGAAGTAGGAAAAGCACGGAAAGGCGGGGTGTCCGGGAGATTTTCCCCTCCCGGGCACCCCGCCCTGTTTCGGAATCCAGGAGCATGCGTGATGGGACGGTTCGAGCCGTATGGCGGCTACAAGAAGGACTTCGCGGTACACGCAGGTCCCGCGCACTCCCCCTGGGACCGCGCGACGTTCGCCGAGGAGATTCGCGGCGACGTCGACAGAATCATGGGCATCACCCTCGCCGAGGAGACCGGCGGCCGTCCCGTGTCCGGCGCGTGGTCGTACTGGTTCGAGAGCGACGACCTCAGTGTGCGCCTGGTGGTCGCCGACCCCGAGGGCGACGGCCCGCTGGACAGGGCCCCGGCGTACGTCGTCCCCGTGTCCCGTTCCGGGGACGTGGAGACCTGGCAGCTCGCGGAGAGGCTCTACGACGGCCTCGACGCGCTCGGCAGATATCTCCTGATCGCCCTGGAGGACGGGGGCATGCCCGTCGCCTCGAACTTCGACATCGGGGACGACTGGTGAGACGCGGGGACGCGGCACGGTGAGGCGCCGGGCATGAGCGGTGCCGGGCGCGGCGCCTCACACCATGACACCGCCAGCCACCAGCCTCTGGGGCGGGGTGCCCGGCCGTATCCCACCACTGGATCCCGACCTGCTCAGGTCGCTGCAGCTGATAATGCTGATCTTGCTACCGGTTGCGTTAGCGGTCGTGAAGGATCTCAACCGTGTTGGTCCACACGCCGTCGGCCTGCTGGGGCAGATGATGACCGGCGTGGTCGGCCAGCCGACTGCCCCTGGGAGCCGACGCGGTGCTCGCGGGAACGACTGCGGGCGCGGCCCTGCCGTTCGGCCTCGTCCGCTGGCTGGGGCGCCCGGTCGTGGCCCGCTACGCCGGCTCCGGACGGCTGGCCCGGCTGGACGCCTACCTGACACGTCGCGGGTTCACGGCCGTTCTGGTGGTGCGGCTGGTGCCGCTGTTCCCGTTCTCGGTCGTCAACTACGGGGCCGGAGTGGCCGGCGTGCGCTTCTCCTCCTACGTGACCGCCACGGCCCTGGACATCATCCCGGGCACGGTCGTCTACACCGGGCTCGGTGGTTCCTTGGGCGACCCCGCGTCTCTTCCTCCGCACCGCGCCGGGCCGACCTGCTCGGCGCCCGCGCCCAGCTTGGCCACCGTCTTCGTCAGCGGCTGCTCCACCGACTCCCCGCCGCGGCACTCCGAGCGCCTGCAGAAAGCCGCCGGCCTGAAGAGCTTCCACGTTGAGACCACCAAGGACTTGTGGGAGAAGACATCGGACCAGACAGGCAGGGACGGTCCGAACCTGGAGCTGAAGACCACGGTCAAGGAGCTCGACAACGGCTTGGTCCGAGTCGAGCTCACGGGGGTAAACCTGACGAACTACCTTCGGATCCTGGACTACACGGCCCATGGCGGTGTGGACTCGAAGAACTTGGGCCGGCACCACAGCGCTGAGTCCGTCCGCATGTACGACGAGGTCGCCGGTGTACTCGACGGCATCACCAACGTCCGGGCCCTAACTGATCGTTTCAGAATGAGGTTCTGAGTCGCCTCAAGCAGATGATGCTGCAGGCGAGTTGGAGC
>NZ_BAAASR010000008.1:0-52982 GCF_039532985.1 Streptomyces gobitricini
CGAGGCGGGCGCCGGCTTGGGCGCCGCCGCGGGCTTGGGAGCGGGCACCTGGGCGGGCGCGGGTCCCGGAGCAGGGGCGTCGCCCGGCCCCCGTACCGCCGCCCGGGCAGCGGCGGGCCCACCGCCCGGCCCGGCGGGCGGCACCTGGGCGTGGGCCTCGGGCCCGGGTACGTATCCCATGGCGGGCCCCGGCCCCGTCGCCTGGAAGGCGGCGCCCTGGACCACCGAGCCGCGCTCCAGCCGGTCCAGCCGGGCCAGCAGCGACCGCTCGTCGGTGAACGCCGCGGGCAGCAGCACCCGGGCGCAGATCAGCTCCAGCTGGAGCCGGGGCGAGGTCGCCCCGCGCATCTCGGTGAGCCCGGTGTTCACGATGTCGGCGGCCCGGCTGAGCTCGGCGGCGCCGAACACCGACGCCTGGGCCTGCATCCGCTCGACCACGTCGGCGGGCGCGTCGATGAGCCCCTTCTCGGCGGCGTCCGGCACCGCCGCCAGGATCACCAGGTCGCGCAGCCGCTCCAGCAGGTCGGTCACGAACCGCCGGGGGTCGTTGCCGCCCTCGATGACCCGGTCGACCACCTCGAACGCGGCGGCCCCGTCCCCGGCGGCGAACGCGTCCACCACCGAGTCGAGCAGCGAGCCGTCCGTGTAGCCGAGGAGCGCCGTGGCCATGGCGTATGTCACACCGTCCTCGGCGGCGCCGGCCAGCAGCTGGTCCATGACGGACATCGAGTCACGCACCGACCCGGCCCCGGCCCGCACGACGAGCGGCAGCACCCCGTCCTCGACCGGGATCCCCTCCTTGCCGCACACCTCGCCCAGGTACTCCCGGAGCGTCCCGGGCGGCACGAGCCGGAAGGGGTAGTGGTGCGTACGCGACCGGATGGTCCCGATGACCTTCTCGGGCTCCGTCGTCGCGAAGATGAACTTCAAGTGCTCCGGCGGCTCCTCGACCACCTTCAGCAAGGCGTTGAAGCCCGCCGAAGTGACCATGTGGGCCTCGTCGATGATGTAGATCTTGTAGCGACTGCTCGCCGGCCCGAAGAAGGCCTTCTCCCGCAGGTCACGGGCGTCGTCCACGCCACCGTGGGACGCGGCGTCGATCTCGATGACATCGATCGACCCCGGCCCGTTCCTGGCCAGGTCCTGGCAGGACTGGCACTCCCCGCAGGGGGTGGGCGTGGGGCCCTGCTCACAGTTCAGGCAGCGGGCCAGGATCCTCGCACTGGTCGTCTTGCCGCACCCGCGCGGCCCGCTGAACAGGTACGCGTGATTGACCCGGTTGTTCCGCAGGGCCTGCTGCAGCGGGTCGGTGACATGCTCCTGCCCGATGACCTCGGCGAAGGACTCGGGGCGATAGCGGCGGTACAGCGCAAGGGACGACACCCTTACGACGATATCGGGCCCCACCGACAAACGACCCGGCCCACCGCGACCCCCGCCCCCAACGCAAGCGCCCCTCACGCACCCGCCAGAGCCGACCTACCCTTGCTGCCTTCCGGCCCTGGGGGAGTTCAGTCAGATAGCGCCACGTGAGGGGCTGCGCCCAGCCTACCCGATGCCCCGGCCTCCCGGAGCACCCCCGGGCCCCTCGGACACCATCGGCCGGCGGCCGGAGGGAACGGGTTCGCGAGCACTCCTCAACGTCTTGTATTGTTTGCGGCGGAGGATTCGCCTAGAGGCCTAGGGCGCACGCTTGGAAAGCGTGTTGGGGGCAACCCCTCACGAGTTCGAATCTCGTATCCTCCGCCAGTGCCTCACCGGGCACGATGTCGAAGGGCTCCACCGTTCGCGGTGGGGCCCTTCGACGTGCGTGGTCGCAGTTTTCGTCGCAGTTCCCGTCTACCGCCTGTTGAGGACGGACCGGCACACGTTGCAGTACATGGCGGCGTTCCGCCCGTAGCGCCGCATCATCTGGCCGCAGTCGGCGCGCTCGGCTTCTCGGCCGAGGGCCGGCCGACGGCGACAGCGGACGGCGACACCGCCGCCTGAGCGCCCCCATCCGGCCTGTGCGCTGAGCTCCGCCGGTGAAACACGCCTGGGGTCGGGCCGCAGGGCATGCGGCCCGGCCTCAGGCCCTGCCCAGACTTCGTGATCAACCCTCCGCGTCCCGAGCCTGACTGGTTCAGCAGCCCTGGTAAGGGTGCTTACACCAGGAGTATGGTCTCGTATATGGCGACGAAGAAAGTCACTGTGACGATTCCCGAAGACCTCCTCGAGGAGATCCGCGCCGACGCGGCCGAGCGGGGACTCTCGGCGTATGTGGCCGAAGCACTGCGGTTCAAGCGCGACCGGGACCGGCTGCTGGAGCTGGTCGACTGGCTGCAGGATGAACACGGCCCGGTCACCGAGGACGAGCACGCGGCAGCACTCGCAGGACTGGAAGATCTCGACGCTGAGCACGAGCGCCGCCGCACCACCGGAGGACACAACGCCGGAGAGGCCGCGTGAAGAAACGCGCCGGTGAGCACAGCCAGCGGCCACTGCGCGTCTTCGTACTCGACTGCGAAGCCCTGTCCCTGGCCGTGCGCGGCGACCGGAAGATGATCGCCTGGCTCGACCTCGCGGCCCGGGGTGAAGCCGAAGTGGTGACGTCCCCGCTGACGCTGATCGAGGCGTACGACGGCAGAACAACCGAACAACGCTGGGACTGGGTGCTCTCCCGGCTCATGGTCGCCGACATCGGAAAGGACGAGGCCCGCCAGGCCCGGCGCCTCCTGGCTGACGCCAAGCTGCACGGTCACGAGTACGCGATCGATGCCGTGCTCGCTGTCATCGCACGCCGGCAGAAGGGGCAGGTCACCGTCTTCACCTCGGACGTGGACGACCTGGAGAAGCTCCTCCCGGACACCATTGTCGTCAAGAAGGTATGACCCGGCGCCCGGTCTCAGTTCTGGTCTCGTTCGCCCCCGTCCAGCACCGTCCACCGCCCGCCCCATCCCGCACTGCGCCCCAGGCCGGGAAGAGCCCGGCTTCGATCGCTCCCCTTGAGGTTGCGGCTCACCAGCGGTCAGCCGTCGGCCAGGGCGGTGCAGGCCTTCCACGGCGGACCACGCCACTGGGCACTTCCCGGCTCCAGGTCGTCGGCATCGGGAAGGACGACGCCCGCCAGGCACGTCGGCCGCCGACCGATGCCGGGTTGCACGGGCACGGGCACGGGCACGGGCACAAGTACGCGATCGATGCCGCGTCCGCCGTCGTGGCCCGACAGCGGAAGGGGCAAGTCACCGTCTTCACTTCGGACGTGTGACCCGGCCCGCGCTGCTCGCTCCGGAGGGCTGGTCCGCGGGAGCGGGCCGGCCCTCCGGCTTTCACCCGGCGAGCGGCCCGGCCGTGGCGTCGAGGTCCTTGGCGTACAGGTCGATGGCGCGGCGGTACTGCTGGACGGAGGGGTCCTGGCTCGTGGTCGCGAGGAGGTCCAGCAGGATGCCCATGGCCTCGTGGTGGTCGCCCGTGTTGTAGAGGGCCATGGCCAGGAAGGTCCGCAGACCGCCGTCGTCCGGGTACTCCGCCACGCCGCGGCGGAAGGTCTCCACGGCGCGGGCGTACTGGCCGAGTACGCGGTAGGTGCTGCCCAGGCCCAGGAGGGCGCCGCGGCGGTCCTCGTCCGGGAGGCCGGTGCCGGCCAGGCAGCGCTCGTAGAAGGGGATCGCCTCGGCCTCCAGGCCCAGCCGGTCGTGGACGCAGGCCGCGCGGTAGTTCACGCGCGCGTCGTCCGGGTCGCGGGCGACCAGGTCCAGCAGTTCGCGGCGGGTAACTTCGAGGTGGTCGTCTTCCGTTGCGCTCATGCGCACATCGTCGCAGCGCCGGCTTCCCGCGGGGCCGGAACCACGAGGGAACGGATCGGGAAGCCCTCCCGCCAGACTCGCCGCAGTCGATGGAGGAGGCCGCCCCATGACGGACACCCTGTCCGGCTCCCCGCCGGACACCCGGTCCGCGGAACGCGTCCTGATGGTGCTGCCCTCGGAACGGCTCGTACGCACGGCCGCCGCGGCGGGATGCCGGGTGTGGTCGGTGTGGGACCCGGCGCTTCGCGAGCGGGCCTATCTCGACGAGGTGGCCCGGCACTCCGAGCGGCTGCTGCTGGCCGACCTGGACGACGAGGCGGGCTTGCGCGCCCTCATCGCCCGTACCGCCCGCGAGCACCGGGTGACCCATGTGCTGCACCTGGGCGGCGCCCGGGCCGTGACCCCCGTCCTCGCGGAGGCCGAGGCCCTGGGGCTCGGGGCCAACCCCGTGGACGCCGTACGGACGCTCGGCGACCGGGGTGCGATGCGGGAGCTGCTGTGGAGCTACCCCCGCCTGCGCGTACGGGCCGAGCGCGCCGTCGACGCCGCCGCGGTCCGGCGGGCGGTGACGCGGTTCGCGGGCTTCCCCGTCGTGGTCAAGTCCGCGGAGGTGTCGGGTTCGTGCGGGGCGACGCTGCTGCGGGGGCCGTACGGGCTGGCCGACTGGGAACGGGCGGTGGTGGCCCGCGGCACGCCCGGGCCCTTCCTCGTCGAGGAGTACCTGCCCGGTCCCCAGTACGCCGTGGAGACGCTCAGCGTCGACGGGATGCACCAGGTCGCCGGCATCACGACCACCCGGACCACCGGTCCGCCGCACTTCGAGACGGTCTCCCACGTGCATCCCGCGCCGCTCGGCGACCGTGCCGAGGCGGAGATCCGGTCGGCGGTGTGCGCGCTGCTGGACCTCGCCGGATTCGAGAACGGTCCCACGCACACCACGGTGGTGCGGACGCCGGACGGGATCCGTGTCCTGGCTTCCCGCGCGGGCCTCGGCGGGGACGGCATCCCCCTGCTCGTGGAGCTGGCCCGCGGCACGGACCTGGAGGCGGAGTCGTTCCGGGCGCTCACCGGCGGTCTCCTGACCCCGCCCGCCCTCGGCCGCACCGCCATGGCCGGTTTCGTCCGGCTCCCCGGCGCACGCCCACCCGGCGGCCCCGCGATCGACGCGCTCCGGGCGCTGCCGTACGTCCGCGACGTCGACGTACGGGCCGACGACGTCCGCGCCGATGAGGGACGGGCCGACGACGCACGTGCCGACGAGGGACGGGCCGACGACGTACGTGCCGACGAGGGACGGGCGCGGGCCGTGGACGTACGGGCACCGGCCGGGCTCCGCGTACGGGTGGTCGTCGTGGGGGACGGGCCGGGGGATGCCGCCCGGCACCTTGCCGCCGCCCGGAGGCTGCTGGGGGCGCCGCACGAGAACCGTCCGGAAGCCGCGCGCATCACGTGAGGCGTACGGACCGGTGAACCGCAACCGACCTCGACCAGGGAAGCCAGCAGGACGCAACGATCCGGAGGACGGACCACAGGTGGACATTCGCCAGCTCACGACCTTCCAGAGGGCCGCCACGCTGCTCAGCTTCAGCCGGGCGGCGGCCGAACTCAACTACGCGCAGTCCAGCGTCACGGGACAGATCAGGGGTCTGGAGAACTCCCTGGGAGTCGCGCTGTTCGAGCGGCTCTCCGGCCGGCAGGTCCGGCTCACCCCGGCCGGCCAGCGGCTGCTCCCGTACGCGGAACGCCTGCTGTCCCTCGCCGACGAGGCACGCGGGGCGACGGCCGGTCCGCCCGAGCCGTCGGGGCAACTGGTCATCGGCACCATGGAGACGCTCGCCACCTACCGGCTGCCGCCCGTCCTGGAGTACTTCCACCACCGTTACCCCGGGCTCCAGTTGGTGCTCAGACCGGGGTCCGGAACGGAGATCCTGCACGCCCTGCGGCAGGGCACGGTCGACCTCGGCCTGCTGATGTCGGCCGAGACGCAGCACCGCGGGGTGGACAGCGAGGTCCTCGGGCCCGAGCCGCTGGTCGCGGTCGCCGGTCCCGGACACCCGCTGGCGGGGCGGGCGCGGGTCACCTCGGCGGACCTGCGGGACGTACCGGTACTGGCGCCGGAGTCGGGGCGTGGCCACCGGCGGCTGCTGGAGGCGGAGTTGCGCAGCCGTCCTGGGGCTCCCGTACCGCTGCTGGAGTCGGGGACCGTCGAGTCGACCAAGCGGTGGGCGGCGGCCGGACTCGGGGTGGGGCTGCTGCCCGCCGTCGCCGTACGGGAGGACGTGGCAGGCGGCGCGCTGGTCGCGCTGGCCTGGCGGCCGCCCTTCGAGGTGTTCACCCAGCTCGTCCGGCGCCGCCGCACCTGCCTGACCCGTGAAATGCGGCTCTTCGTCGAGCAGACCGGTGCCTTCCTCGCCGAGGAGCAGAAAGCCGCCGCGGCATGACCCACCTGGCCTTTTCCCAGCACCGGATCCCCACCCATCGGAATGTCCGAATGCCGAATTGCCGTAAGCCGATGAGGAATTCATTGACCGACCCCGCGCCGGCTGATGGAATCACATCATCAACACGGACCGCCCCTCACAGCGGAAATACCGTGACCGTGCTCGGCGAAAAAGGAGTCGACCATGAACAGCAAGGCGATCACCACCACCCAGGCCCACCAGATGCTGACCGGCCTGTACGCCTCCGGCGCGCAGTTCGACGCCGACTGGAGCGGCGTGGACGACGAGACCATGGCGAAGCTCCGCGACGCCGCCGCCTCCGGTGACGAGGCCCTGCAGACGCTGCTGACGAACCTGGCGTTCACCAAGTTCGAAGGTGCCGACCAGGCCGCTCGCCTCTCCGCCTCGCTGGCCGGCATCAAGCAGGCCGCCGTCGCGGAGATCTTCGACGAGCTCCCGACCACGTCCATCGAGGACCTGCGCGCCGCCGCCGAGGCGGCGGGCTACGAGGTCGAGATCCTCGCCTGACGCGGCAAGGGGCGGCACGGTCCGGTCCCGGACCCCAGGGTCCGGGACCGGGCCGCCCCGGGACCGCCTTCCGGGCCTTCCCGGGCCGTTTCCGGGCCTTCCCCGGATTCTTTCCGGACCTTCTCCGGGTTTCCTTCCGGGCCTTTTCCGGGTCCTTTCCGTGACCCTTTCCGGGTTATTTCCGTGACCCTTTCCTGGGTTCTCTCCGGATCCTTCCGGGCCTCCCAGGCCTTCCGGGTCTCTCCACCCGGACGGTTCTCCCGGGTACTTGTCCAGGGAGCTTCTCCCGGGCGCTTCCCGGACGATTCTCCGGGCCGCCGGCCACCGCCCCGCCACCGGCCGACACGACGAAAGAAAGAGGGACCATTGTGAACGAGCCGTTCTCCATTGATGGACTTTGCTGGCAGGAAAACTGGCGGATCGAGAACGGGAACGATTCCTACGTCGTCCCCTTTCCGACGCTGCGGCCGGCGACGCTCGTGTTCCACGGCGAAACGAAATTCAGCTACGGGCACTACGGCATCCACCTCGGCCAGGCGGACGTCCTGACCTTCCTCGGCCCCAGCACCGGGACGGTCACCGGCCACTTCATCGACTGCCGTGAGGGCTCCCCGACGGCCGGCGTCCGAGAGGTGCACACCTGGGCCCCCGGGTCGGCCCGGGCGCTCTACATCCCGCCGGGCGTGGCCCACACCTTCGACGGCCTGGAGTACGTCAACACGATCAACTCCTACGAGCTCTTCCTGCCCGACCCCGAGGAATGGGTGCACGGCACGCTCGACTGGCAGCCCGACGCGGACATCATCAACCTCCCGCTCGACGTCACCGACGAGAACCTGCCGCTCTACAAGCCCAACTCCCACCCGGCGAGCGAACTCTGGTACGACATGGTCGCCGCCCAGCAGCGCGCCATGATCCCCAAGGTGGCGTACGAGTACCCCGTCACCCGCGACGTGCGGCTGGCCGACGGCACCGTCCGCCGGGTGGAACTGCGCAGGCTCCTCCAGCGCAGTGAGCGGAAGAACTGGGAGCCCCTGGCCGAGGTGTTCGGTCTCGGCTGGGTGCGGCACCCGGTGATCTCCTCCGGTCCGGAGTCCGGCTTCTCCGCCCTCCTGGACCGGCACCCGCTGTACTTCATCGACCACGGTGAGACCGCTTACACGCACGACGCGTACGGGATCCACCTGGGCCAGGAGGACCGGCTGACCTTCGCCGGACCCCGCGACCAGGAGGTCACGCTCCACCTCATCGACACGCGGGTGGACTCACCGACGTACGGTGCCGACGTCACCTACCGGTTCTTCCCCGACCCGGAGCGCTACCTGCTGATCCCGCCGGGAGTGGGCCACGCCTTCGAGCACCTGGAGAACGTCTACACGGTCAACCGGCCGCGCACCCTCCTGCCCGAGGACGGGAGCGAGTACCAGCCGGGCAACGACGTCATCGACTGGCCGGTCGCCAAGCGCCCGATCCCGTCCCTGCGGGCCAACACCGTGCCGGCGGGCCGCGAGTACTACGAGGCCAGGGTCGCCGACCAGAAGCAGCTGCGGGCGATGCCCGTCACCCACTCCACGCCGTCCGTGATGATGATCAAGGGCAAGGACGGCAAGGAGATCCGGGTCGCCCTGCGCAGGAAGGTCCCCGCCGCCTCCTGACCCGGGTGATCCCACGACCCCGCGACTCCACGACCCCACGCCCCACGCCCCACACCCTGCCCCCTCCCACGACCGTGGGCGCGGCCGCCGCGACGACGCCGGCCGCGTCCACGGCGCCACGCGTCGCCCCGTCCTCACCCCCAGGTGCCCTACCGGAGTTGGGAATCCGATGCTGTCCCTGTCCACGCCACTGGCGCCCTTGCGGCACCGGAACTACCGACTGCTCTTCATCTCCTTCGTCATCAGCATGCTCGGGGACGGCGTCTGGCTGGTCGCCCTGCCCTGGGTCGCGATGGAGCTGGGCGGCAACAGCTCCGATCTGGCGATGGTGGTGGGCGCCGAGGCCGTCGGCCTCATCTCCTGCGTCCTGATCGGAGGTGCCCTCGCCGACCGGTACCCGCGCAAGCTGGTCATCGGCTGGTCGTACGCGGCCGCCTTCACCGTCCTGACCGCGCTCGCCGTCGTCCACCTGACGGGGAGCCTGCAGATCTGGCAGCTGGTCGGCGCCGCGTTCGTGCTGGGCGCCGCCGCGGCGATCAGCGGCCCGGCGTCGGACGCCTTCACTCCCGACCTGGTGCCGAAGGACGACCTGCACGCCGCCAACGCGATGGAGTCGGTCGTACGGTCCCTGGCCGTCAGGATGGTCGGGCCGGCGGTCGGCGGACTGCTCATCTCGCTGATCGACGCGCTCAGCATCATCGTGCTGAACGCGGTCAGCTTCGGTGTCGCGGCCGCATGTGTGGCGATGATCGTCGTGCCCCGTTCCGTGAACGCCTCCATGAACGCCTCCGAGGACGAGACCCGGGCCGAGGCCGGGGCCGGCACCGAGGCGGCCGACGCGGACGGTGTCCCGTACCGCGAGGCGCTGCGCTACCTCTTCAGCGAGCGCTGGCTGTGGGTCCTGATCGTCTGGTCCGGCCTCGTCCTGCTCCTCCAGTCGGGGCCGCGACAGATCCTGCTGCCGTTCGTCATCCACAACGACCTGGGTGGCGACGCCCGTGACTACGGGGCGCTCATCGCCGTCACCGGTATCGCCGCGGTGGTCGGGTCGCTGGTACTCGCCTCGCACAAGCCACCGCGTGACTACCCGCGCCGGATGCTGCTGGCCTGGACGGTCGGTGCCGCCCCGCTCGCGCTGATGGTCTTCGTACCGTCCTTCTGGATGCTGCTGCCGCTGGGCGCCATGTACGGGTTCTTCTCGACCGTCGGCAACGTGTACTGGTCGACGCTGGTGCAGACCTCGGTGCCCAACGCCGTCCGCGGCCGCGTCATCAGCATCGACTGGCTGGGCTCCCTGGCCCTCGTCCCGCTGTCGGCGGTGCTGGCCGGCCTGAGCCCGGACCGCGACTTCATCGTCTGGCTGTTCGTGCTCGGCGGCGTACTGCCCGTCCTGCTGACGCTGGCCACCGTGCGATGGGTGGACCTGCGGGCGCTGCGCACCGACGGGCCGGACAGCGCCGCCGGCCCTGCGGAGACGGACGGTGGCACGGCGGACGGACGGGCCGAGAAGGACGGCGGCACGGCGGACGGACGGGCCGAGAAGGACGGCGGCACGGCGGACGGACGGGCCGAGAAGGAGCGGGCGACCGCGACGACACCGTCCTGACCGCCCTCCTGACGTACGGACGTCCGCTCGGTACCGTCCCCCGAGGAAGACGGGGGAAGGGAAGGGGACGGGTTCGGGAACCCCCACCACCAGTATCGGGAGCACCAAGAGCAACCGGACGGACTGATCCAAGGGGTGGGACATGCGCAGCAGGGTGGCCAGAGTGGCCGGAGGACTCGTCATGGTGTTCGCGGTCGCGGTGGGGGGCGTTGCCACGGCGGCGCACGCGGGCCAGGTGCCCGGCGGTACGTCGCGGGTCGTCGCGGGTGACGAGGGACCGTCGGCCCCGAAGCCCGGAGTGGCGGCCGTGACCGGGGCCTCTGCCGAGGGCTCCCCCGCCGGGACCTCCGCCGGAGCCTGAACCGGGGCCTGAACCGGCGCGGTGGCGCGGCCCCTGGCCGGGCGACTCCCGGGGGTGCCCCGGCGGGCCGGGGGTGTTCGTCAGGCCCAGGTGCGGTGGGTGGCCGGAAGGCCCAGGCGGTCCAGGAGCGCGTCGGCCTCGCGGCGGTGTTCCCCGGCCGCCCGGGTGTCTCCCGCATCCTCGGCGGCGCGGGCCAGGCCCGCCAGGGCGCAGGCGGCTTCCACCCGGTAGCCGAGTTCGGTGCAGCGCCGCAGGGCGCTCGCGTGCAGCCGCAGCGCTCCGGTCGGGTCACCGCTCCGGCGGTGGACCCGGCCCACGATGTTCTCGACCTCGGCGGACCGGAGCCTCGCCCCCGAGCGGGCGACGATGTCCAGGGCCCGGTCCGCGTCCGCGAGGGCACGCGCCCGGTCGCCGAGGAGCTGCCGGGCCTCCGCCGCGAACGCCAGGGCGAGGGCGTGGTTCTCCGACCTGCGGGTCTCGTCACCGAGCGCCAGGGCCCGTTCGAGGGTGCCGAGCGCCTCCTGGACGTCACCGGTGGCCAGGTGGGTGGCCGCCAGTTCGATCAAGGCCATCTTCTCGTTGTCGTACGAGCCGATCCGCCGGTTGATGAGCACGGCCCGCCGTGCCGCCCCGGCGGCCTCGGTGAACCGGCCGAGCCAGCGGTAGACGGGGCTGAGGTTGTTCCAGCTCTCGGCCTCACCGACCTCGTCGCCGCTCTCCTTGCGCAGCACCACCGCCCGTTCCAGGTGGCGGAGCGCGGTGGCGACGTCCCCGAGCGCGCTGTGCAGCAGACCGAGCCGGCCGACGCTGATGGCCTCGTGCTGCCGGTCGCCGGACCGCCGGGAGATCTCCAGCGCCTCGGAGGCCGCCGCCACGCCGTCGGTGAACCGGCCGAGCCTCCAGTACGCCACGGCCAGGTTGTTCAGGCTCAGGCTCACCAGCGTCGGGTCGCCCAGGCGGCGTGCGGCGCGGACGGCGGCGAGGCCCTGCGCCGCCTGCTCCTCGACGCGGCTGCGCGTGTAGTAGTAGAAGGCGAGGTTCCGGGAGAGGTGCAGCACACACCGCTGGTCCGCCGCGTCTCCCGCCCGGTCCAGGGCGAGCCGGATCGCGTGCTGCTCCCGGTCGAACCAGGCCAGCGCGTCGTGGGCCGTGGGGAAGGTCGGCAGCTCCACCGGCACGGTGGCACCCGTCGCGTACCGCAGCCGGTCGGGGAAGAGCACCGCGCACGCCGCCTCCGTCGCTCCCAGGTAGTACGGAAGGAGGCGTTCCGCCACGACGCCCACACCGTCACCGTCCGCTCCTCCGACCCCGTCACCGCCCGCTCCTCCGGTCCCGGCGCCGCTCTCCGGGGCCCGTAGCGACCGGGCGAAGCTGCGTACCAGGTCGTGGAAGTTGTACAGCTCCTCGGTGTGCTGCTGGAGGAGGTGGACGTCCAGCAGGTGTTCCAGTACGTCCTCCACCTCGCGGGCCGGCGCGCCCGCCAGCGCCGCCGCCGACCAGACGTCGATCTCCACGCCGGGGTGCTGCCCCAGCAGCTGGAACACGGCCCGCTGCCGTGCTCCCAGCGACTGGTACGACAGCTCCAGCGCGGCCGTGACGCTGCGCTGTCCGGCGCTCAGCTCGTCCAGCCGCCGCGTCTCGTGCCTGAGCCGCTCCACCAGGTGGCGCACCGTCCACCGGGGCCGGTTGCGCAGCCGGGCCGCCGCGATGCGCAGGGCGAGGGGCAGCCCGCCGCACAGCTCGGCCAGTTCGGCCACCGCCTCCGGTTCCGCGGCCGTACGCGCGGCACCGAGGGTCTCGGCGAGGAGCGCCGCGCTGTCCCCGGGCGCCAGCATGCCGATGGAGAACCACTCCGCGCCGTCGAGGTCCACCAGCCGGGCCCGGCTGGTGACCAGGACCAGGCAACCCGGGGACGCGGGCAGCAGCGGCAGCACCTGGGCGGTGTCCGCGGCGTTGTCCAGCAGGACCAGGACCCGCTTGTCCGCCAGCGCCGCCCGCCACACGCGGGCACGTTCCTGCACGCCCTCGGGGAGGGGCCGGTCGGAGGGGCCCAGCCCCCGCAGCAGACTCTCCAGGGCCGCGCCGGGCTGGAACGGGCTCTCGCCGGGGGTGAAGCCGCGCAGATCGATGTGGAGCTGGCCGTCGGGGTAGTACGGGGCGAGCCGGTGGGCGGCGTGCACGGCCAGCGCCGTCTTCCCGGCGCCGCCCATCCCGTCGATCGCGATGACGCGCGTCGACTCGCCACCGGAGCGGCGGGCATGGGCGAGCAGCGCCTCCAGCTCCTCGTCGCGGCCGGTGAAGTCCGGGAGGTCGTACGGCAGGGCGCGGATGCCCTGCGGGTGCGCGGGATCGGAGGTGGACGAGGGCGTTGCTCCCGTTGCCGCCCCGCCGCGCTCACCGGCCGGCGCCGTCGCCTCCGGCACGGGCGCGCCGTGCGTGGCCGGGTCCGCGGGCCCCGCACCCGGCCGCGACCCCGCCGTGCCCGTGCCCGTACCGGTCCCTGTCCCTGTCCCTGTCCCTGTCCCTGTCCCCGGAGTGTCCGGTACGGGTACGGGTACGGGGCCGGCGATCCGGAGAGGCGCGGCGAGCGCCGGGTCCTCCCGCAGCATCCGCTCGTGCAGCGCCACCAGCCGCGCACCGGGGTCGATGCCCAGCTCCTCCGCGAGGAGCGCCCGCACCGCACGGAACTCCTCCAGGGCCTCCGCTCCCCGCCCCGCCCGGTACAGGGCCAGCATCAGGTGCCCGCGCAGTGCCTCCCGCAGCGGGTGCTGCGACACGAGTCCGCGCAGATCACCGACCAGTTCACCGGACTCTCCCAGAGCGAGACGCAGCTCGTAGTGCTGCTCGGCCGCCGCCAGCCGGCGCTCCTCCCACACGGCCGCCGCCGCCTCGATCACCCTGCCGCCGCGCCCCGCCATGACCGGCCCGCGCCACAGCGCCAGCGCCCGGCCCAGCGCGTCGGCCGCCTCCTGGCGCCTGCCGAGCGGGACGGCCTCCCGCGCCGCACGCAGCGCGTCGGCGAACTCGGCCAGATCCAGCCCGTACCCGGAGCTCTCGGCGCGGTACCCCGGGCCGTCCGTGACGATGACCCCCGCGCCGCCCGGGATGCGCCGGCGCAGGTCCGACACCGCCTTGCGCACCTGGTGCCCCGCGCTGGAGGGCGGCGCCTCGTCCCAGGCCGCCTCGACGAGCCGCGCGACGGGGACGACTCTCCCGTGCTCCAGGAGCAGGGTGCCGAGGATGCGCTCCTGGATCACGCCGCCGAGCCGCAGCCGCGTCCCCGCGTACCAGGCTTCCATCGTGCCGAGGACGTGAAAACGAAGACCTGCCCCGAAATCCACGCGCGCCCCCTTCCGCTGGTCCGGCGATCCTAGTCTCGTGGGTCTCCAGGGCAATGGCTCACGCCAGCCTGATCAGCGGAAATGCGTCGGGGGCGAGGAGCCTGCGGCCGGGGGCCGGTCCTCGCCGTCCGGGCTTCCGGCGGCGTACCGCCACGTTCGCGCCCACCCCCCGCGTCCACAGCCTCGGCACCGGCGAGGGCGGCGGGCGCCATGGCGGAGGGCGCGTGCGTGTCGGTCAGGCTCCCGTGGTGGTGCGGGGGCGGAGACCGCCCGGGCCGGCCGGATGGAGGTGGAGCCCCGGGCCTGGGGCGGCCGGCGCCGGGGCGGGCGGCCGGGGCGGGCGGCCGGGGCGGGGCAGCGGGCCCAGGCGGCCGGGCCGGGCGGCCGGGGTGCCCGGCAGGCGCCCGGCAGGTGCCGCCGCGACGATGCCGGAGCCGTACTCGCAGGACTCCGGTCTCCCGCCGTACGCCCCGTCGTCGCCGAGGTGGTCGGCGGCCACGGGGCCGGGATGCCGGCCTCCAGGCCTGCCCGTGACGTCGGCGTGGGCCCCGGCCGCCGGGTTCTCGACGGCGCCCGCGCAGTGATCGGAGTCGGCGTCCAGCAAGTCCCGGGAGCCGGCCGTGGACCCACGGGACGGCCGGCAGGGCGTCGGCCGGTCCCGCCACCGAGCCCGACCGACGCCTCCGCCGTGCGGCCCGTCGGGACCGGCGCGATCATCGAATCATGACGACCACGATCCGCCTCGCCCAGCAGCCCGAGGCCGACGAGCTGCTGGGCCGCAGTCCGCTCGCCGTGCTCGTCGGCATGCTCCTGGACCAGCAGGTCCCCATGGAGTGGGCGTTCTCCGGCCCGTACACGATCGCGCGGCGCATGAACGCCGACGACCTGGACGCGCACGAGATCGCGGCGTACGACCCGGAGGCCTTCGTCGCCCTCCTCTCCGCGAAGCCCGCCGTGCACCGCTACCCCGGCTCGATGGCCAGGCGGGTACAGCAGCTGTGCCAGTACCTGGTGGACGAGTACGCCGGTGACGCGAGCGCCGTCTGGTCGGACGCCGCCACCGGCGAGGAGCTGTTGGGCCGGCTGCTCGCACTGCCCGGGTTCGGCAGGCAGAAGGCGCAGATCTTCCTGGCGCTGCTGGGCAAGCGGTACGGCGTACGGCCCGAGGGCTGGCGGGAGGCGGCGGGCGCGTACGGCGAGGAGGGCGCGTACCGCTCGGCCGCCGACATCACCGGGCCCGAGTCGCTGGCCAGGGTCCGCGCGTACAAGCAGGAGGCCAAGCGCGCCGCGAAGACGGCCAAGACGGCCAAGACGGCCAAGGGTGCCAAGACCGCCAAGGGTGCCGAATCGGTCGGCGACTCTGGAACTTCGGCGCCGGAGTGACATGTTCCGTTGCCAAACGTACGGAACGGCGTATGAGTTGGGGCACATCTGTTCACAGGAGCGTGGGAGATCGCTAGCTTCCCTTCAACCTCGTTCCCCCCGGGAAGGACCTCTGTGAACGCATCCCATCGCAGAGCCGTGGCCACCCTGGCCGCAGCCGCACTCGCGACCCCGCTCCTGCTGGCTTCCGCGTCCCCCGCTTCCGCCGGCCGGCACGACCCCGGCAAGGAAGCGGCCAAGGACGCCGCGAAACTCTCCAAGAAGCTGGTGCGGGAGGCGTCCGGCCAGGACGCCTACAGGCACCTGGAGAAGTTTCAGCAGATAGCCGACTCGGCCGACGGCCACCGGGCGGCCGGCTCGCTCGGACACGACGCCTCGGCCGCGTACGTGTACCAGCAGCTCAAGAAGGCCGGTTACCAGGTCTCGTACCAGAAGTTCGAGTTCATCTACACCCAGACCCAGGCGGAGCGGCTCTCGGTCGTCTCACCGTCGCCGCGTGACATCACCATCGGCGCGATGACATACACCAGGTCGACGCCGGTCGGCGGGGTGAAGGCCGGCCTCGCCGCCGTCCCGGCGCCCGCGGACGACGCGACGCCCGGCTGCGAGGCCGCCGACTACGCGTCCGGCACCTTCACCGGCAAGATCGCCCTGATCAAGCGCGGCGGCTGCACCTTCGCCGACAAGCAGGCCCAGGCGGCCGCGGCGGGCGCCACCGGCGCGATCATCTACAACAACGTCCCCGGCACCCTCGGCGGCACCCTCGGCGACCCGGCGGCCGGCAAGATCCCGACCGGCGGCATCTCCCAGGCCGACGGCGAGAAACTCGTCGCCGACCTGGCCAAGAGCCCGGTGGAGGTCGACTTCGAGATCCGCCAGCTCCAGGAGAAGCGGACCACCAACAACGTCATCGCGGAGACCGCCCGCGGCAACGCCGCCAACACCGTGATGCTCGGCGCGCACCTCGACTCGGTGGCCGCCGGCCCCGGCATCAACGACAACGGCTCCGGCTCCGCCGGTCTGCTGGAAGTCGCCCTGGACCTCGCCAAGTCCAAGGAGAGGCCCACCAACAAGGTGCGCTTCGCCTGGTGGTCCGCGGAGGAGAACGGCCTGCTCGGCTCCGAGCACTACGTCGCCAACCTCAGCGAGCTGGACCGCAAGGAGATCAAGCTCTACCTGAACTTCGACATGATCGCCTCGCCGAACTACGGGCTGTTCGTGTACGACGGCGACGACTCCGACGGCGTCGGCGCGCCCGCCGGTCCCGCCGGCTCCGCGCAGATCGAGCGCGACATCAACGAGTTCATGGACAAGCAGGGCCGCCCGCACGAGGGCACCGACTTCACCGGCCGCTCCGACTACGGTCCGTTCATCGAGATCGGCATCCCCTCCGGCGGCACGTTCACCGGCGCCGAGGGCCTCAAGACCGCCAAGCAGGTGGAGAAGTTCGGCGGCACGGCGGGAGTCGCGTACGACGCGTGCTACCACGCCGAGTGCGACGACATCAACAACGTCAACATGACGGCGTTCGACGCCAACATCGACGTCATCGCCAACGCCGTGGGCGTCTACGCCCACGACCTCAGCTCGCTGCGCAAGCCGGTCGTCACCGTGCCCACGGACGGCGACGCGGGCAGCGGCGGCGGTCTGCACGACGGCCACGACCACGACGTGACCGAGTAAGGGCCCGGGAGACACGGGCGGGACGGGCGAGACGGGCGACCCGCCCGGACGGCGCGCCACGGGGCACCCCCCGCGGCGCGCCGTCCTGCGCTCCGTCCCGCGCTCCGCCCGCGCGGACACCGGGCCTCGCCCCCACCTGTCCCGGTTTGCGGGAAATCCGGCCGCATCGCACCGGCGTCGCGTGGCTGCGCCGGGAGCCGCTTGCCGGGTAGGCTTTCCGTGTGATCTTCAAGCGCATCGGTAACGGGCGGCCGTATCCCGACCACGGCCGGGAAAGCACCCGGCAGTGGGCGGATGTCGCGCCGCGCCCGGTCCGCCTCGATCAGCTCGTGACCACCAAGGGCCAGCTGGACCTGGAGACGCTCCTCGCCGAGGACTCGACGTTCTACGGCGACCTCTTCGCGCACGTCGTGAAGTGGCAGGGCGACCTCTACCTCGAGGACGGACTGCACCGCGCCGTGCGCGCGGCCCTGCAGCAGCGCCAGGTGCTCCACGCCCGCGTGCTCGAACTGGACTGAGCGGACCGCCGGGTGGTGTCAGCCTTTCGGGCCCTTTCCCACCCGTCCGGCCCCATCCGCTGATCGTTTAGTAGGCATAGTCACCGGGCCGCATTACGCTGCGCTCATGAGCATGCTCACTCCCCCCGGTATGGGCGGAAAGTACCGCATCACGGGTAACGCCTACCCGCGCATGCGCCGCCCCCGACGACGTCGCCGCATCGTGGTCGCGGCCCTCGCCGCAGTGGTCGCCCTCGGCCTGGCCGGCTGGGGAACCGTGCAGCTCATCGACGTCTTCGGCGGGGGCGGGGCCGACAACCGCGCTCGTACCGCGGCCGGCCCCGGCTGCAAGCCCCGGAAGATCCCCGTCACACCGGTCCACGTACCGCTCAAGCCCGCGCAGATCACGGTGAACGTCTACAACGCGACCCCCCGGGCGGGCCTCGCCAAGTCGACCGCCGACGAGCTGAAGAAGCGCGGCTTCGCCATCGGCAAGGTGGGCAACGCCCCGGCCGCCTACGACAAGAAGGTCCCCGGCCCCGGCATGGTGCTGGGCGCCGCCGGGGCCCGCGAGAACGCCTTCCCCGTGCTGAGTACGCAGGTGCGGGGCGCCACGCTCAAGACGGACACCCGCGCGACGGCGGACGTGGACCTGATCATCGGCACGGCCTTCAAGAGCCTCACACCGCCGAAGGACGCGACCGCGGCCCTGGCCGCCCTGGCCGAGCCCGCGCCCGCACCCTCCGGGAAGTGCTAGCTACTCGGCCGTTCCGTACATGCGGTCGCCCGCGTCACCCAGGCCCGGCACGATGTAGCCGTGCTCGTTGAGGCGCTCGTCGACCGAAGCCGTCACGACCGTCACCGGCGTCCCCGCCAGCTCGCGCTCCATGACCTCGACGCCCTCGGGCGCGGCCAGCAGCACGACCGCCGTCACGTCGTCCGCGCCGCGCTTGATCAGCTCCTGGATCGCGGCGACCAGCGTGCCGCCCGTGGCCAGCATCGGGTCCAGGACGTACACCTGGCGCCCGGAGAGGTCCTCCGGCATACGCGTGGCGTACGTGGACGCCTCGAGCGTCTCCTCGTTGCGGATCATCCCCAGGAAGCCCACCTCGGCGGTCGGCAGCAGCCGCACCATGCCGTCGAGCATGCCCAGGCCGGCCCGGAGGATCGGCACCACGAGCGGCTTCGGGCTCGACAGCTTCACGCCTGTCGTCGTGGTCACCGGTGTCTCGACGTCGACCTGCTCGGTGCGCACGTCCCGGGTGGCCTCGTACGCGAGCAGGGTGACCAGCTCGTCGGCGAGCCGCCGGAATGTCGGGGAGTCGGTGCGCCTGTCGCGCAGCGTGGTGAGTTTGTGCGCCACCAGCGGGTGGTCGACGACGTGGATCCGCATGTCCTCAACAGTAGCCCGCACTGGCATCAACCCCCGCCGCGGAGGGAAGGTGGGGTGGACGGACCCAGCCTGGGGGTGGTCGTGATGCCGGACCCGCGAGAGCCGGAGCGGGAGCAGGACAGCCGGGCGCCGGCCCGCCAGGAGGCCGACGCCGAGCGCAGGCGGCGGCGTGCCCAGTTCCTGCGCGAACTGAACGAGGCGAAGGCGCTGCGCGACCGCGTCCAGCCCCGCCGGGCGAGGGCCGCGAGGATGCGCCAGCAGATGCGGATGCGCACGTTCCGCTGGTGAACCGCCCTGGTCCGCCGGGAGCCGTGCGCAAGCTGTGCGGGGGCCGGGCGGGGGTCCGCTGGTGACACGGACCGGGTGGCGGACTCAGACTGGTGCACGACGCAAGAGCGGAACACCTCTCCTGAGGGCCTCGCATCTGCCACGATGCCGAGTGGGCGGGGCATTCAGGAGCGTGCCGCCCGATCGTCACACCTCTGATCAGTGGGAGAGTCACGGTGTACTTCGCCGCACTGCTCGCGCGCACCGAAGACGGGTGGGAAGCGAGCGACACAGAGCTCGACGATGTGGAGACCTTGTCGGATCTGACCGAGCTGGCCCGTGATGCCTCGGTGGACGACGACACAGTGATCGTCTTCATCGAGCAGGAGGACGCATGGTTCGGCATCGTCCGCGTGGAGGGTGAGGACGACCCTCGCATCTACGTCTCCGACGGAGCGGCCGCCGCCCGCTCCTCCTACGGGGAGATCCTCACCAAGGAACTGCTGGGCGACGACCAGGAGGACGACGGCCCCGACCTGGACGCGCTGGACCTCGACGGCACCGAGGACGGGGAGCCGGACGAGGACGACGACGAGGAGGAATCGGCGGTGGCGGCCGAGGTCGTGCCCGCGGAGCCGGTCGGCGACCGGCTGGTCCTGGCCGACCTGGGCCTGTCCGAGAAGGAGCTGCTGGCGCTCGACACCGACGCGCTGTCCGAGATCGCGGACGCGCTCGGCGCCGCGGAGGTGCTGGAGGCCGTCCGCTAGTGCGTCCGGCACCGACCCCCCCGCCCACCGCGACCGACCCCGTCCGGGAGCCATGGCGGGCACCCATGCGCCGCGCGCTGGAGGAGGCCGAGCGAGCCGCGCGGGCCGGCGACGTGCCGGTCGGCGCGGTCGTCCTGTCCCCGGACGGCACGGTGCTCGCCACCGGTCACAACGAGCGCGAGGTGACGGCGGATCCGACCGCGCACGCCGAAGTGCTGGCGCTGCGCCGGGCGGCCGAGGCGTACGGGGAGTGGCGGCTGACGGGCTGCACACTGGTCGTCACGCTGGAACCATGCGTGATGTGCGCGGGCGCCCTCGTGCAGTCCCGGGTGGACCGGCTGGTGTTCGGGGCGCTGGACGAGAAGGCGGGCGCGGTCGGCTCGCTCTGGGACCTGGTGCGGGACCGGCGGCTCAACCACCGGCCCGAGGTCGTCCAGGGCGTGCTGGCGGAGGAGTGCGCGGCCCTGCTCACCCGCTTCTTCCGCGACCGCTGAAGGTGCTGCCGGGAGACCGGAGACGCGACCGTGCGCCCTCCCTGATGACGGATTTCTTCGAAGCGGCACCCTTGGGCTAAGCTCTCTCTCGGTAGCGTGTCCGAGCGGCCGAAGGAGCTCGCCTCGAAAGCGAGTGTGGCGCAAGTCACCGAGGGTTCAAATCCCTCCGCTACCGCTCTTCTGTGAAGGGCCCCGACGCTTCGACGTCGGGGCCCTTCGCGTTGCCTCTTCGCTTTGCGTGTGGACGGGGGGACCGGCAAAAGGCCCCGATGGGGAGAGCCTTGGTCCTTGGAGGCTCGGTTAGACTCACCCGACCGCGCAGCGGATCACAGGGGAGACGGGGAGACCGGGTCGATGGTGCAGGCCAAGAAGATCACGCTGTACGTCCTCGTCGTCTTCGTGCTGTACACGATCATCAACTCCCCGCAGCGAGCCGCCGACCTCGTAGGGGTAGGGTTCGAGGGCATTTCGAGCGCCGCGCAGGGCGTCGGCGACTTCATGACCGAGCTCGTCAACTAGGAGTCCGCTGTGATCCGCCACCTGGTCCTCTGCAAGCTCAACGACGGGGTGCGGCGGGACGAGCCGCGCGTCGCCGAGGCCGTGAAAGCGTTCGAGGAGCTCGGTGAGCTCGTCCCGGAGCTGCGGTTCTGGGAGTGCGCCTGGAACATCACCGACCGGGACATCGCGTACGACTTCGCCATCAACTCGGCGGTGGACGACAAGGACGCGCTGAAGCGGTACATCGAGCATCCCGCCCACCAGGCCGCCGCCGGTCTGTGGCGCGAGTTCGCCACATGGGTGATCGCCGACTACGAGTTCTGAGCCGTACGCCGCCCCCTGCGGCTGACGGAACGCAAGCCCCGCACCCCTCCGGTGCGGGGTTTTTCGCGATGTACGGCGACAACACGACGTTAATAGGTGCTTGCACACAGTGGACATGTCTTGTGATGCTATGACCGCTTTTGACGGATGAGTTGACCGTAATTGACCGCGTATATCCACCGCGCAATCGACCGCGAAGGGGTGGCGTGAACGTGCCGGCCAG
Source organism: Streptomyces gobitricini (assembly GCF_039532985.1). Lineage (NCBI taxonomy): Bacteria > Bacillati > Actinomycetota > Actinomycetes > Kitasatosporales > Streptomycetaceae > Streptomyces > Streptomyces gobitricini. The sequence continues at coordinate 21,247 of NZ_BAAASR010000008.1, forward strand.
TACGACGCCTCAACAGGTGCCGCCCCAGAACGAGCCGGAGGCCCGCACCGCGGCACAGGGGCGGGCCGCCGACACCCGAGCGCTCACCCAGGTGCTGTTCGGCCAGCTCAAGACATTGGAGCCCGGCACCCCGGAGCACACCCGGGTCCGCGCGGCGCTCATCGAGGCGAACCTGCCGCTGGTGCGGTACGCCGCCGCCCGCTTCCGGTCCCGCAACGAGCCCATGGAGGACGTCGTCCAGGTCGGAACCATCGGCCTGATCAACGCGATCGACCGGTTCGACCCGGACCGCGGGGTGCAGTTCCCCACGTTCGCGATGCCGACCGTCGTCGGCGAGATCAAGCGGTACTTCCGCGACAACGTACGGACCGTCCATGTGCCACGCCGGCTGCATGAGCTGTGGGTGCAGGTCAACGGCGCCACGGAGGACCTGACGACGGCTCACGGCAGGTCCCCGAAGACCGCCGAGATCGCCGAGCGGCTGAAGATCTCCGAGGACGAGGTGCTGTCCTGCATCGAGGCGGGCCGCTCGTACCACGCCACCTCCCTGGAGGCGGCCCAGGAGGGCGACGGCATGCCGGGCCTCCTGGACCGGCTCGGCTACGAGGACCCGGCACTCGCCGGGGTCGAGCACCGGGACCTGGTGCGGCACCTGCTCGTCCAGCTGCCCGAGAGGGAGCAGCGGATCCTGATGCTGCGGTACTACAGCAACCTGACGCAGTCCCAGATCAGCCAGGAACTCGGCGTCTCACAGATGCATGTGTCAAGGCTCCTCGCCCGCAGCTTCGCCCGCCTGAGGTCCGCAAATCGAATCGACGCGTAACCTGATCGGGTAGACCCGTTCGGCCTATCACCGGGGGCCCAAAAGCCCCACACCCCCAGTTTCCTGCGCATACTTGCCGCATTCTTGTCGACAAGTCACTACAGCGCGTTGCCGACATGTGACATTCTGCTGGAACCGCGTTTGCCGCAGTCTCGGCTCCGGTATTCAGGTGGAGGCTGCGTTCCTCCGATGGTCGCGGCCCACGCGACCGTCCGCGACCTCAAGGGGGTGGCATGTCCGCAGAACAGGGCAGCTCGAAGGTGCTCACGCTCACGCCCGTGCCGGCGTCCGTGCCCGTGCCCGTGCCGGAGTCCGTCCCGGTGCCGGTGCCCGTACCCGCGCAGACCGGCCCCGCATCGGCTCCGGACACCGCGTCGTCGGCGTCCGAAGCCATCGACACCCGCACTCTGTCCCGCTCCCTGTTCCTGCGGCTCGCCGCCCTGGACGCCAAAGGTGTGGACGGCCCGGAGCGCACGTACGTCCGCGACACGCTCATCGAGCTGAACCTGCCCCTCGTGCGGTACGCCGCGGCCCGCTTCCGCTCGCGCAACGAGCCCATGGAGGACATCGTCCAGGTCGGCACCATCGGCCTGATCAAGGCGATCGACCGGTTCGACTGCGAACGGGGCGTGGAGTTCCCCACGTTCGCGATGCCGACGGTCGTCGGGGAGATCAAGCGGTTCTTCCGCGACACCTCGTGGTCGGTGCGCGTGCCGCGCCGGCTCCAGGAGCTCCGCCTGGCGCTGACCAAGGCGAGCGACGAGCTGGCGCAGAAGCTCGACCGGTCCCCGACCGTCCCCGAACTCGCCGCCGTACTGGGCGTGTCGGAGGACGACGTGGTCGACGGCCTCGCGGTCGGCAACGCGTACACGGCGTCCTCGCTCGACTCCCCCTCGCCCGAGGACGACGGCGGCGAGGGTTCGCTGGCGGACCGGCTCGGGTACGAGGACAGCGCCCTGGAGGGCGTCGAGTACCGGGAGTCGCTCAAGCCGCTCCTCGCCAAACTCCCGCCCCGTGAACGGCAGATCATCATGCTGCGGTTCTTCGCCAACATGACGCAGTCGCAGATCGGCGAGGAGGTCGGCATCTCCCAGATGCACGTCTCGCGCCTGCTGACGCGGACGCTCGCGCAGTTGCGCGAAGGGCTCATCTCCGACTGACGCACACCCCCGCACCCCCCGCAAGCCGACGGTCCGTCAGCCGGAGAGGAACGACGGACCGCCGACGACCGGGGGCCGGGGCCGGTGGTGGCGGCGCTCCCCTGTCCGGGCGGAGCGCCCGGCCGCGTGCGGGCGACGGCGCCGGTAGGGCCGGCCGCGCCCGTACCCCCGCACGGCGTGGGAGGCGGTACGGGGACGAGGGCGCCGCCCCGGGACACCCGCGCCGTCGTGCCACCCGCCGCCGGCATCGGCGCCCGTCCCGAAGGCCGCTGCCGACCGGCCGGGCCACCCGCCGCCGCGGTGCCGCGCAGCCCGGCGTACGGCACCCCACCAGGTTGGCAGCGCCCCTGTCGACGGCGCCCGTGAAGCCACCCCACCGCCGGATCGGTAGCCGGCCGAGCCCCGCCATGCGCGGTCGGCGAACCGCTCCGGGCGGGCCGTGGACGGGCGCTGACGCGAGAAGGTCACCGTGCGGTTGCGCGCGCAACCCCGGTGGCCCACCGGCCCGTTGGGCACCGTGCCGTCCGGGACGCGGATCAGCGGGGCGCCCCGCGTCTGCCGGGCCACCGTCGGCCCGGACCTGCCGCTGCCCGCGCCGATCGCAGCGGGCGCGCCGGGACGCGGCGCGGATGGCGGGCGGGCGCGCCGGGACGCGGGCACGGCACGGAGGGCGAGCACGCGCCGGGGTAGCGGCGGGCACGGCACGGAGGGCGGGCACGCGCCGGGCGCGGCGCGGACGGCAGCGTGCTGGGGCGCGCCGGGACGCGGCGCGGATGGCGTCGTACATGGTCCGCGTGGAGGCCTGGCGAGTCCCGCCGGGCAGCGGATCGAGCCCCCGGGGGCGTCACCGCGTCCCGGGGGTGAGTGGAAACGGTCAGCCGAGTGCGAGCCAGGCGACCGCGGCGACGATCACGACGACCGCGACGACGCCGGCGATCAGACCGACCCGGGGGCCCGGCCGGGCCGCGACGTGCTGCTGCCGCTGCGGCGTGCCCTCGTCGACGAAGGCGCGGAACATCTGCGTGCTGCCCGCGGGGTCGTAGTTGCCGTCCGGGCCCTGAGGGTTGTGTGCCATGGGGCAGGACCCTAGCGAACCCGGCCCCGCCGCCCAACCGCCGCCCGGCCCTCACCCGTCTTTGCCAGGACTTTAGCCGCCTTCGCCCACTTTTAGTTTGCCTGTAGCAACCAACGGCTTCTATGGTTGCCCTAAGCAACGAGATGTGTGGGGGTGTCCATGGCCGAGCGGCTTCAGTACGAGGAACTGGCCCGGCAGCTCAGCGCCATCGGCGCCGTCAAGCGCGGACTCTCCCGGGCCCTGCCCGCCGAATGCCCGGGCGGCTCCGCGGCCGTGCTGTCCCTCATGGCCCACCACGGCGACATGCGGATGAGCCGGCTCGCCGAGCTGCTCGCCGTCGACATGTCGGTCACCAGCCGCCATGTCGCGCACGTCGTGGACCGGGGCTGGATCGAGCGGCTGCCCGACCCGGACGACCGGCGCTCGCGCATCCTGCGGCTCACCCCGGCGGGACACGACATGCTCGCCGACCTCGGCCGTCGGACCACGGACATGCTCGCCCGCACCCTCCAGGACTGGTCCGACGACGACGTCGGTCGGCTGACCGCACTGCTGGCCCTCCTCCGGGACTCCTTCGGAGACTGCCGGGCCCACGCCACCCGTACACCCGCGTAAGTACGTACGTCGGTACGCAAGTAAAGGAAGTTCATGGCTACGACCACACCGGCCGGTGTGCGGGGCGGCCACGCCAAGACCCCTGACGGCGGCTCGCCGATGACGCACCGGCAGATCATGGAGGCGCTTTCCGGGCTCCTGCTCGGGATGTTCGTCGCCATCCTGTCGTCGACGATCGTCTCCAACGCCCTGCCCGAGATCATCTCCGACCTCGGCGGCGGCCAGAGCGCCTACACCTGGGTCGTGACCGCCGCGTTGCTCGCGATGACGGCGACCACCCCGCTGTGGGGCAAGCTCTCGGACCTCGTCTCCAAGAAGCTGCTGGTCCAGATAGCCCTGATCATCTACGTGCTGGGGTCGGTCGTCGCCGGCCTGTCCCAGAACGCCGGCATGCTCATCGCCTGCCGCGTGGTCCAGGGCGTCGGCGTGGGCGGCCTGTCGGCCCTCGCGCAGATCGTGATGGCCGCGATGATCTCCCCGCGCGAGCGCGGCCGTTACAGCGGCTACCTCGGGGCCACGTTCGCCGTCGCCACCGTCGGCGGCCCGCTGCTCGGCGGCGTCATCACCGACACCGACTGGCTCGGCTGGCGCTGGTGCTTCTACGTCGGCGTGCCCTTCGCGGTCATCGCGCTGATCGTGCTGCAGAAGACGCTGAAGCTGCCGGTCGTCAAGCGCCGGGTGAAGGTCGACTGGTCCGGCGCGTTCTTCATCAGCGCGGCGGTGTCGCTGCTCCTGGTGTGGGTCACCTTCGCCGGTGACAAGTACGACTGGGCGTCGTGGCAGACGTACACCATGGTCGGCGGTTCGGTCCTGCTCGGTGCGCTGTTCCTGCTGGTGGAGTCGAGGGCGAGCGAGCCGATCATTCCGCTGCGGCTGTTCCGCAACCGGACGATCACCCTCGCCTCGGTCGCCTCGCTCTTCGTCGGTGTCGCGATGTTCGCCGGCACGGTCTTCTTCAGCCAGTACTTCCAGCTGGCGCGGGACAAGTCGCCGACGATGTCCGGCGTCATGACCATCCCGATGATCGGTGGACTGTTCCTGTCCTCCACGGTCAGCGGCCTGGCCATCACCAGGACGGGCCGCTGGAAGGCGTGGCTGGTCGCCGGTGGCGCGCTGGTCACGGCGGGCCTCGGCCTGCTGGGCACGATCCGGTACGACACGGAGTACTGGCACATCGCGGTCTTCATGGCCCTCCTGGGCCTGGGCCTGGGCATGATGATGCAGAACCTCGTGCTGTGCACCCAGAACCAGGTCGCCCCCTCCGACCTCGGTGCCGCCTCGTCCGTGGTCACCTTCTTCCGTTCCCTCGGCGGCGCCATCGGCGTCTCGGCGCTGGGCGCGGTCATGGCCAACCGGGTCACCCACTACGTCCAGGACGGCCTCGCCGACCTGGGTCCGCAGGGCGCGGCCATGGGCCACGGCGGCACGGGCGGGGGCGCCATCCCCGACCTGGACGCGCTGCCGGCCCCGCTCCGTACGGTCATGGAGACGGCGTACGGGCACGGTGTGGCCGACGTCTTCCTCTACTCCGCCCCCTTCGCCCTGATCGCCTTCCTCGTGACGCTGTTCATCAAGGAGGTCGCGCTGAAGAGCCACGCGAAGCCGGAATCCGAGCCCGAGGTGATGCCCGAGGCGACACGGGAAGGAGCGCGGGAAGGGGCGCGGGAAGGGACGACGCAAGCGGCCCCAGCCACTGCCCCGGCCACGGCCACGGCGGTCACCGCCGAGTCGTCCGCCGTCGCACCGGCCGGCGACGGCACCCCGGTCCATGGCACTCCGGTCCACGGCACCCCCGTGCACGGCACGCCGGTCCACGGAGCCGTCCGCACCGCCGAGGGCACGCCCGTCGCCCGCGCCGCCGTCACGCTGATCTCCCTCGGCGGGCGCCAGCTGGGCCGCGCGGTCGCGCAGGCCGACGGCCGTTACTCGCTGGACGCGCCGGGGCCGGGCTCCTACGTCCTGATCGCCTCGGCCGACGGCTTCCAGCCGCAGGCGTCCACCGTGGTGGTGGGCGACGAGGCGCTGGCGTACGACATCCTCCTGTCCGGTACGAGCGGACTGGTCGGCGCCGTGCGGAGCGCCGAGGGCGGCGAGCCCGTCGAGGGCGCGATGGTGGTCGTCACGGATGTGCGCGGGGACGTCCTGGCCACCGGCACGTCCACGCAGGACGGCACCTTCGCCTTCGCCGAGCTGGTGCCGGGCCCGGTGACCGTCGCGGTGAACGCCGAGGGCCACCGGCCGCTCGCCCTGCCGGTCGAGATCGGAGGCCAGGGCGTCACCCGGGTGGAGGCGCTCCTGCGGCCCGGTGCGCGGCTCCGGGGCACGGTACGCGCCGGGGAGGGCAGCCGCCCGCTGGTGGACGCGCGGGTGACGCTCGTCGACGCGGCGGGGAACGTCGTCGCGACGGCGACCACCGGTGAGGACGGCGCCTACGCGTTCGCCGACCTGGACGCGGGCGAGTACACGGTCATCGCGACCGGCTACCCGCCGGTGGCGGGCTCTTTGACGGTGGCCGGGCACGGAGTCGACGGCCACGACATCGAGCTCGCCCACCCCGGCGAGTAGCCGGGACCCAAGGACCCCGGCCGCGTGTCGAGCGGAGGCGCGGCCGGGCACCGGGGCGGCAGGCAGGGGACGGCCTGCCGCCCCGCTTTTTTCTGTACGAGGAGAGACACGGGAATGGGACTGCACGCACAGGTACGCACCCGCGACGGCTGGCCCGTCCAGCACGCCGTGGTGACCGTGACCGACATGACCGGCGCGCAGGTGCTGCGCGCCGAGGCCGACACCGAGGGGGCCGTCGTCGCGGACGCGCCCCTGGCCCCCGGCCCGTACACGGTGATCGTGACGGCGGTCGGGTACGCCCCGGCGGCGTCCACCGCGCTGGTGACGGCGAGCGGGCGGGCCGAGGCCGGCACGGTGGTCCTGGCGCGGGCGGGCGGTGTCGAGCTTCCCCCGCCGGGTGTCTGGACGCTGGACCCGGCGCACTCGTCCGTGGGGGCGGTCGCCCAGCACCTGGGCATCTCCAGCGTGCACGGCAGGTTCACCGACTTCGGCGGCCGGATCGAGATCTCGCCGGACCTCGCCGCCTCGCGCGTGGACGCGGTGATCTCGGCCGCGTCCGTCGACACGGGCAACGCGCTGCGGGACAAGCACCTGAAGTCGCCCGACTTCCTGGACGTGGAGGCGTACCCCGAGATCACGTACCACGGCCACGGGCTCACCCCGGCGGGCCCCGACCGCTGGACCGTGCACGGCGCCCTGTCCCTCCACGGGGTCGTCCGGGACGTCGACCTCGACCTCTCGTACCTGGGCATGGGCCCCGACCCCTGGGGCGGGGTACGGGCCGCCTTCCGGGCGACGGCGCGGCTGCGCCGGGAGGACTTCGCCATGAACTACAACCAGGTGGTCCAGGCGGGGATCTCCGCGATCGGCACGACCCTGCGGGTGGAGCTGGACGTCCAGGCGGTACGGGGGAACACGCTGCCGCAGGGGTGAGCCGAGGCCCTCAGGGAGCCCTTGTCCTCAGGTGCCCGTGGCCCTCGGGGAGCCCTTGTCCTCAGGTGCCCGTGGCCCTCAGGGAGCCCTTGTCCTCAGGAGTTCCTGGCCACCATGGCCTCGATACCCGCGATCTGCACCTCCAGCGCGAACCGGAAGTCCCGGTCCCGCATCTCCGCCACGGTGTTCCCGCCCCTGGCCTCCATCATCCGCTCGGCCCGCTCGAAGTGCTCGCCGTAGCCGGGCTGTTCGCGGACGCTTCCCATGGCGGCGCGGAAGTACTCGTCCTGGCTCATCCCGGCCTCCTCGCACCGCTGCCGGAACTGGCCCTCGGTGGTGCCGAAGCCGTAGACGAACTGGAACACCGAGGCCATCGCGCCGGTCTGGAGGTGCAGCGGCAGCCCGGTCGCGGCGATCACGTGCTGGGCCGTGCGGGCGAGTTCCATGGAGTGGGGCCCGACGTTGAGGAAGCGGCCGACCAGCGAGGACGCCCAGGGATGGGCGACGAAGAGCGAGCGGTAGGAGGCGGCCAGCTCCCGGAGCTGGTCGCGCCAGTCCGCTCCGGGCGCGGTGTCCGGGAGGACCGGCTCGCCCATCACCCGGTCGAGCGCCAGCTCCAGGAGGTCGTCCTTGGTGTCGACGTACCAGTAGACCGACATCGCGGTGACGTTCAGCCCGGCCGCGAGCTTGCGCATCGAGAACCTGGCCAGGCCCTCGGCGTCGAGCAGCCGGACCGCCGCCTCGGTGATCTTCTCGCGGTCGAGTCCGGAGGGCTGGTCGGCCTTCCGCGCCCGGGGCGCCTTGCCCTCCAGCCACACGCTCGTCCGTCGCGCCGACACCATGGGCTTTCCTCCTCGTTCCTGGCCCGATGCTATGCCCCGGCGAGGGGCGCGTCGGCGCGCTCGGCCCGCCGCAGCAGCACCGCCGCCAGCAGGCCGCCTGCCAGGACCGCCACCGCGCCGACCAGCTGGCTGGTCTCCAGGCCGGTGGCGAACGCGTCCGAGATCCGGGCCTTCTCGGCCGGTCCGTCGGCCGCCGCCAGCGCGGCGGGCAGGGAGGCCGCCGGCACGGACACCAGCGCGGCGAACCGGGAGTTGAGCACGGCGCCGAGGACGGCGACGCCGAGCCCGTTGCCGAACTCCGCGAGGGTGCCGTTGATCCCGGCGCCCACGCCCGCCTTCTCCGGCGGGATCGCGCTCATGATGGCGTTGGCCATGGCGGGCATGGACAGCGCGACGCCCGCGCCCATGACGACGAGCCCGATCAGCATGCCGCCGTATCCGTGCGCCCCGCCGAGGACGGCGATCGCGGCGAGACCGGCCGCGACCAGGGCCATGCCGACGGCGATGGTCCACGGCGTGCCGAGCCTGGACAGCAGCCACGCGCCGACACCGGCCAGGTTCAGCACGACGACGGTGAGGGCGAGCGGCGCGGTGCGCAGACCCGCGTCGAGCGGCCCGTAGCCGAGCACGAACTGCAGGTGCTGGGTGAGCAGGAACAGCGAACCGGTCATGCCGAAGGCGACCAGGATGGCGCCCGCGACGGCGCCCACGAAGCGCTGGTTGCGGAAGAAGTGCATGTCGAGCATGGGGTACGGGGTGCGCAGCTCCCACACGGCGAAGGCGGCGAGGACGACCACGCCCAGGGACGCCGGGACGAGCACCTGTCCGGAGGACCAGCCGTGCTCGGGCCCGGAGATGATCGCGTACACCACCGCCGTCATACCGATGGTGGAGAGCACGGCGCCGACGAGGTCCGGCCGGGCCCCCTGCTTGTGCTTGGACTCCGGTACGAGGGCGGCGACGGCGACGAGGCCGATGAGCACGACCGGGATGTTGACCAGGAAGATGGCGCCCCACCAGAAGTGGTCGAGCACGAGACCGCCCAGCAGCGGCCCGGCGGCGAAGCCGAGCGAGCTGACGGTCGACCACAGGGCGATGGCCTTCACGCGCTCGGTGTCGTCGAAGATCTGGACGACGACCGCGAGCGTGGTGGTCATCAGCAGCGCGCCTCCGACGCCCATGCCCGCGCGGGCGGCGATCAACTGGCCGGAGGACTGGGCGAGCCCGGCGGCCAGCGAGCCGATGCCGAACAGTGCGAGACCGGTGAGGAGCATCTTCCTGCGTCCGTAGCGGTCGGCGGCGTTTCCGGCGGTGAGGAGCAGTCCGGACTGGACGAGTGAGTACGCGTTGATCATCCACTGGATGTCGGCGGTGGAGGCGTCGAGCTCCCTGGTGAGGGAGGGGATCGCGACGCTGAGGACGGTGTTGTCCAGCAGCACGGTGAGCTGGGCGAGGCAGATCACGCCGAGGATCAGCCAGCGCTGCGGGTGGCCACCGCCGCTTGCCGGGGCGGTGGGTGGCTTCTGGTTCCCGGCGGTGGTCGCCGTCATGCGGAGGACTCCTTGTACGGTGTACGGGGCGTGTTCCCGTACACCGTACAAGTCTTGCTCTACGCCGTATAACGCTTTTCCGGTCACGTCGCTCGGCACAGGGGCGACGGCCCACCGGGCGGGCCCCAGCCTCCGCCGGCCCCGCCACCGCCACGCCACCGCCACCGCCGACGGGGCTCCGGCCCTTCGCCGCATACCGTCGAAAGCCGGCGGGAGCCGTTGGAACCGGTTGACGCCGTCGCAGCCGTTGCAGCCGGTGGGAGCCGTCGCAGCCGTGAGGGAGCCGCGCGAGCGTGGGCGGGGTGTCCGCGTCACTCGCCCGGCCTGATCAGATAACCGGCGCCCCTCCGGGTGTGGATCATCGGCGGGCGGCCCGCGTCGATCTTCTTCCGCAGGTACGAGACGTAGAGCTCGACCACATTGGCCCGGCCACCGCAGCCGTGGCTCCACACCCGGTCGAGGATCTGCGCCTTGCTGAGCACCCGCCGCGGATTGCGCATGAGGAACCGCAGGAGTGCGAACTCGGTGGCGGTCAGGTGGATCGCCCGCCCGCCCCGGGACACCTCATGACTGTCCTCGTCGAGCACCAGGTCCCCCACCACCAGCAGCGACTCACCACGCCCCGGCGCGGCCCCGGACCGCCGCACCAGCCCGCGCAGCCGCGCCACGACCTCCTCCGGGCCGAACGGCTTGATGACGAAGTCGTCGCCGCCCTCCGTCAGTTCCGCGATCCGGTCCCCCACCGCCCGCTTCGCCACGAGGAACAGCACCGGCACGCCCGGCAGTTCACGCCGCAACCGGCCGAGCACCGCACGCCCGTCCGTGTCGGGCGGCACCATGTCCAGCACGACGGCGTCCGGCCGGAAGTCGCGCGCCGCGCGCGCCGCACCGGCACCGTCGCCGACGCCGACGCCGACGCGGCGCACCTCCCACCCCTCGTACCGCAGGGCCATGGAGAGCAGCTCGGCGGGCGAACCCTCGTCGTCCACGACGAGCACCCGGACGGCGCTTCCGTCGGGTCTGAGCGGGCCGGTGTGCTTCCGGGGCGAGAAGACGGTCATGCCCCGACACTGCCGGGCGGCGCTGAGAGAGGCCTTTCCCCTCCCTGTGAATTCACTGAGAGAACAAGCGGGCCCCGTTGTCGTGGCAGACCGCCCGCAGCCAGTCGTCCCCCAACTCGAGCCGCTCCAGGGCCTCCAGCTGGTGCAGGTATCCGTACGGGATGTTCGGGAAGTCGCTCCCCAGCAGGATCCGGTCCCCGAGCTCCAGCAACCGCCCCCGCTCGCCGACCGGGAAGGGCGCCATGCGCTCGCCGAAGTCCGTGAACGCCATCGTGGTGTCCAGCCGCACCTCCGCGTACCGCTCGGCGAGGTCGAGGAAGTCGCCGTACTCGGGCAGCCCCATGTGCGCCACGACCAGCCGCAGCCGCGGGTGCCGGGCGAGCAGCCGCGCGATCGGCTCGGGCCCGGTGTGCCTGCCCGGGGCCGGCCCCGAGCCGCAGTGGATCACCACCGGTACGCCGGCCTCGGCCAGCAGCCCCCAGGCGCCGTCCAGCAGCGGATCGCCGGGGTCGTACGCGCCGACCTGCACATGCGCCTTGACCACCCGCGCCCCGGTGGCGACCGCCTCCGCGACGTACTCCTCCACGCCCTCCTCGGGGAACAGCGTCGCCGTCCGCAAGCACCCCTCGACCCGCGCGGCGAACTCCGCCGCCCACCCGTTGAGCCACTCCGCCATCCCGGCCTTGTGCGGATAGACCATCGACGTGAAGCGCACCACCCCGAACTCTCTCAGCAACTCGACCCGCCGGTCCTCCTCCTCGCGGTACGTGATGGGCCATGGCGTCCCGGTCAGCGGGCCGACGGCGTCGAAGTACGCCCACACCTTCCGCAGCACGCGCTCCGGCATGAAGTGCGTGTGCACGTCCACCAGCCCGGGCAGCCCGAGCCGGCCCCAGAACGCCCGGACGCGTGCCGCCTCGTCACCGGCGCTCAAAGCCATGTCTCCGCTCGGCTCCGCCGGTTGCGCGGCCGTACCGGTCGCACCGGTCCGGCCCGTCCACGCGCCGCGCGGTCGTCGCGCACGCGTCGTCGCCGTCATCGGTCCGTACGGACGTGAACACGGCGGTGCGGTGGGAGGGATCGACGCCGCCCACGAGGTGATCGCTCATGCGGTTCACCCTCCGCCGGGGCGCGGGCGCTGTCCAGGCCCCCGCCGGACCGGGGCACCGAGCCCCCGCCCGGGGCCGCCCGGTCAGAACAGGCCTGCCTGCGCCCCCGGCGGCAGGACGGTGACGGGCACGGTCGTCGTCACCGTCCCGCTCCCGGCCGCCACGAGCTCCCACCCGGTGATCAGCCGGGTGTCGAGCACCAGCGCCCGCCCGCCGGGGTCCACCAGATGGAGGTCCGGCCCGGCGGCGGCGGTGAGCGTCCCGCGCACGCACCCGCCGTCCACGAGGGCGGTGACCACCCCGTCGATCCGGTCCACCCGGCCGAGCCCGAACACCTCCGCGTGATCGACGACCCGCAGGTCCACCGGCTCCAGCGTGTCCGCCCAGCCGGGCACCGCCATGGCCCGCCCGTACAGCGCCGCCACCTCCGCCGCCCGCTCCGCCTCGCCCGGCAGCCCCACGCGCGCGGCACGCTTCGCGGCGTACGGGATCCTGTCGGGCACCCCCAGGGCCGTGCCGAGCACCTCCTCGGTGCGCCGCGCCGCCATCAACGGCCCGCGCCCCAGCCAGCCGTACGTGACGGCCCCCTGCTCCCGCAGCCGGGCACCACCGCGCTCCTCCGCCGTGATCCCGACCTTGACCATGCCAACACCGAACCACGCCAGGTACACCCGGTAGACCCGCGCGTCGTCCGGCGCCCCGTCCGCCGCCACGGAGTGCACCCGGTCCAGCCGCGCGCACTCCCCGCACCGCGCCCCGGTCCCGCGCCCGCTCACGACGGCGCGCGCCGGACACGGATTCCCCCGCGCCCCGACGCACCGGCGCTCCCCCACGGCCCGGAAACCGATCTCCCGCCCGTACCCCAGCGCCCCGGCCCGCCCGCCCTCCCACACCAGCACGGGCTCCCCGCCCGTCCACCGCAGTCCCCCGCACCGCCACACCATGCCGCCAACGGTACGGGGGACCGTTCCCCGCCGCCCCCACCAACCCGACCGGTCCAGCCGGCCGGCACGTGACACAGAACAAGGAAGGCACGTCGGTCTTCTGAGGGTGGCCACCGACCGAGAAGAACGAGTCGGACAGGGTCGAATGGATCCCGCTGGCTGACGTACGGGACATGATCGACCGTCGCGGGATCGTCAGCGGCGGCTCCCTCGTCGGACTGCTCTACGTGCTCAAGGACGAGGCGGTCCGGTGACCCAGCGCTCCGCCTCCGACCGCCGTGTCGGGGACGCGCCGAGGGCTGACGGCGACCGGCCGGACGATGACGACGCGCGGCCGGTGTCCTCGCGGCCGTCCGGTCGGTCCGGCAGCGGCCCTTCCAAACGGTTGCCGTCAATCACTGCCATCGATCACCGCCGTCAATCACTGTCATCACTGTCGTCGCGACATACGACAGAGGCCCTCAGGATCTCTCCTGAGGGCCTCTTGCCTGCTGTGCACTCGGCAGGATTCGAACCTGCAACCTTCTGATCCGTAGTCAGATGCTCTATCCGTTAAGCTACGAGTGCTTGTGCTTCCCGGGCTTTTCTGCCCGGTCGGCGTTGCGGGAACAACATTACATGACCTGCGCCGTGACGCGAAATCCATTAGCCACACCCCCTCTGACCTGCGAAAACGAGAAACAGGCCCCGGATGGGTGAACGCCGGGCGGGCGCGTTGGACAGGGTCGCGGGATCGGTCTCGGGGCCGGAAACGGCCGAAGCCCCGGCCGTGGGGCCGGGGCTTCGGGTGGTGCTGGCGGAGGCGGAGGGATTTGAACCCTCGATGGGCTTTAAGACCCAAACCGCATTAGCAGTGCGGCGCCATAGACCGGACTAGGCGACGCCTCCAGCTTGTGCCTCACCCACGCGAGCGCGAGTGGTGCGTGCAGATGATGACACAGCCCGAGGGGCTGTCACCAATCGCTCCCCACGGTACTAGGCGGGCGGGGCGCAGGGCAAAGGCGTTCGGCGTCGTGCCCCGGATGCCCGGCTTGCGCAACGCGCCGGGGGGTGGAGCGTTAGTGGGGTGAGGGATGCCGGGCATCCCGACGGATCCGTGACCCCAGGAGTTCGTATGCTGCGCCGTCTCGTCCTCACCTCCGCCGCGTCCCTCGCCGCGCTCGGTGTCGCCGCCCCCGCCGCCACGGCCGGGGGCGGGCCGCTGCCGCTGCCGCTGCTGGCGGGGACCGACTCGTTGACCGTGACCGTGAGCAACTCGGGCAACCCGATGGCGGACGGCACCTTCGAGCTGAAGTGCGGCCTGCGCACCGCCGAGGGCAACCACCCCCGGGTGCAGGGCGCGTGCGACCGGCTCGACGAGCTGGCCGAGGAGGGCCGGGACCCGTTCGCGCCCGTACCGAAGGACCAGATGTGCACCCAGCAGCACGGCGGGGACGCCACCGCACACGTCACCGGCACCTGGCAGGGCCAGGACATCGACGCCCACTTCAAGCGGACCAACGGCTGCGAGATCAGCAGGTGGGACGCCCTGAAGCCGGTGCTGCCGATGGCCAGGTCGTAGAGGAACCCGCACACAACCGCCGTCGGGCCCACATCACCTGCCTTTAGACTCCCTCCAGTGACAGGCCGAGTGGGAGGAAGCGTCGTCGTGAGCAGCAGGCCATCCCGAGGCGCTGCTCGCCTCGCAGCCATACTCGACGCGCTGCCGGACGGGCTCGTACTCGTCAATTGCAATGGCACGGTCGTCAACGCCAACACCATCGCCCTCGAGATGTTCGAGACGCCCGGTACGGCCCTGGTCGGGCGCGGGCTGCTCGATCTGCTCCCCGCGTTCGACTCCCGGCTGATCCCCGGGTCGATGCGCCGGCCCGAGGCCGCCGACGCGCGCGGGCGCACCAAGCCGGCCCGGATGGTCGCGCGGCGCACCGACGGGAGCGAGTTCCCGGTCGAGGTGACCAGCGCGAGCCTGGAGGACGGGCGGGAGGCCTACGACTCGTACGGAAGCGGTGGGCCCACTTACACCGGTGACGAGCTGCTGATGCTCGTGGTGCGGGATCTTTCCGGGACGATCGACACCGAGGCCGAGCTGGCGCGCTCGCAGCGGCAGACCGAGATGATCCTGCGCGCCGCCTCCGAGGGTGTCGTCGGCACCGACACCGACGGGCGGATCGTCCTGGTCAACCCGGCCGCCGCCCAGATACTGGGCTGGCGGGCCAGCGACCTGGGCGGCAAGGAGCTGCACGGGCTGATGCTGCACTCCCGGGCGGACGGGGAGCCGTTCCCGTTCGAGGGGTCGCCGCTCGCCGACACGCTGCGGTCGGGGCGCAAGCACCGGGTGCGCGGGCAGGTGGTGTGGGCCAAGGACGGTTCGCCGGTGCCGGTCGACCTGACGACCGCGCCGGTACGGGACGGGGACCAGCTGGTCGGCGCGGTAATGACGTTCGCCGACCGGCGGCCCTACGAGGAGCAGGAGGCCCGGCACTCGGCCGAGGTCGCCGAGCTGACCGAGCGGCACGCGGCCGAGGTGGCGGAGCTGACCGAGCGGCACGCCACCGGGATGGCCGACCTCAGCGAGCGCCTGTCGGTCGAGATCGAGCGGCGCGAGGAGCGGTACGCGGCGCTGGCGGCGCGGCACACCCAGCTGACCGCCGTGCTGGGCGAGTCGCTGCGCGGGCCGCTGGAGGAGCTGCGCCGGGAGCTGGGCACGCTGGCCGCCGACCCGGCCGGGCAGTTGTGGCCCGAGGCCAACCAGGTACTGCACCATCTGGCCGCCGGGTACGCCCGGATGACGACGCTCGTCGACAACGTACTGGGCTACCAGCGGCTGGACGTCGGCGAGGAGTCGCTGCGCAAGACGAAGGTGCTGCTCGACGCGGTCGTCGCCGCCGGTGTCGAGGGCGCGGTGGAGCTGATCGGCCCGGGGCGGGTGCAGTTCGCGGTGCACGCCCCGCCGATAGAGGCCGAGGTGGACGGGGTGCGGATCTCGACCGCGCTCGCCCATCTGATCGCGGACGTCGCCGGGGTCGACTCGACCGGCAAGGCGCGGATCGTGCCGGGCGGCGGGTACGTCGACTCGACGATCGTCGTCGCGGCGGCGCAGCGCGGTGACGTCGTACGGATCGAGGTGCGCGGGCCGTACGCCGGTGGCGACCCGGTGCACGAACCGATCGTGCGCGGGATCGTCCGGGCGCACTCCGGGGTGCTCCAGACGCACGAGGTGCCGGGGATGCCGGGCAGCGCGTACGTACTGGAGGTGCCGCTGGGCGAGGGCGCCGGGACGGTGAAGCAGGCGACGGGCGCGCCGCTGACGGACGCTGCTCCGGTCACGGACGTGCCGGTGGGCCCGGCGGCCCCGGTCGCCCCGGCGCCTGTCGCCATGGTGCCGGCGCAGCAGTCGGGCGACACGTCCGGCGGGTCCTCCGGAGGCGGGCGGCGCCGGGCGCGGCGGGCCTCCACGGACGCCTTCCTGGACAGCCCCGTGCTGGCCGAGGACCCGGTGGCGGCAAAGCCCACCGGGCGGCGGCGCGGGCGGCCGAGTCCGGCGGAGGCCGGGGCTCCGGTGGCCGGGACCGCGCTGGCCGGGGCGCCGGCCGAGGGGTCGGTCGTGACGGCCGCCGAGAGCGCGCAGGGCCGTGCCGCGCTGGGTGAGACGGTGCCGCCCCAGGGCGTACCCGCGGACGCGGTGCCGGTTCCGGCCGCGGGGCGGCGGGCGAGGCGGGGCGGCGAGGGCGCGATGCCGGCGCTTCCGGCTGGCGCCGCGCCGGCCACGGCTCCCGCCGTCGAGGCTCCGGGTGCCGAGCCTCCCGGGGCCCGCCGGGCCCGCCGGGCGCTCGGAGCCGCGCAGGACCGGGCACCGCAGGGCGCCGAGGGCGGCGCCCGTACCGCGTTCGCCCTGCCGCCCGCCGAGGCGGACCGGCGCCCGGACGTACGCCCGGACGTACGCCCGGAACCGCGTGTCGGGGAACGCCCTGCCGAGCACCCCGAGGAACGCCACGACGCCGCGCTCGCGATGCCGGGCGCCGGCCACACGCCGTCCCCGCCTCACCCGGTGCGGCCCGCGCCCTCCGCCACCCCGGAACCCACCCCGGAACCCGCCCCGGAACCCGGGCCGACGCCCCCGCTCACTCCCGCGCCCGCTCCCGCGCCGACGGGGCGGCGGCGCGCGGCCCAGGAGACGACCAACGGAACCGAGGCCGGAACCGGAACCGAGGCCGGGACCGGGACCGGGACCGGGACCGGCTCCGTACCGCTCCCGCCGGAGGCACCGTCCGGCGACGACACGTCCGGCGGCTCCACCCAGGGGCGCGCGTTCAGCGTGCGCACTCTGGGCCAGGGCGTCCCGTTCGCCCAGCAGGTGGCCCAGCAGCCGTCCTCGGGCTCCGGGCGGCGCCGCAAGCTGGCCACGCCCCCGGCGGAGGAGCCGGCCGCCCGGCCGCACCCCCAGTCGCCCACCCCCACCTCCACCCCCACTCCGCCTCCGGCCGCCGGTCCGGCCCCCGCCCTCGCCCCGCCGCCGCGGCTGAACGCCCCGGCCGAAGGGCGGGCGTACGAGATAGGGGCGCCGGACGAGGACGCGGCCGAGGGCCCGGAGCCGCTGGACGGGCCGGGTGGCGCCGTCGAGGTGGCCAACGAGCCGGCTCCGCTGCCGGTCGACGACGAGCTGCCGCCGGAGCCGTTGGACAACCCGCGCCGGCTGCTGGTGTGGCCCGCGCCGGACGTCTCCACGCAGCAGGCGCTGAGCGAGCGCGGCTACCGGCCGGTGATCGTGCACTCCCGTGAGGAGGTGGACGCGCAGATCGCCGCGTTCCCGGCGGCGCTGTTCGTGGACCCGCTGACCGGCCCGATCACACGGACGGCGCTCCAGTCCCTGCGTCAGGCGGCGGTGGCGGCCGAGGTGCCGGTGCTGCTGGCGGCGGGTCTGGGCCAGGCGACCCGGGAGGCGGCGTACGGTGCCGACCCCGCCGTACTGCTCAAGGCGCTGGCTCCTCGGGACAGTGAGCAGCACCCCTCGCGGGTCCTGCTCATCGAGGAGCAGGAGGAGATCGCGCTCGCGCTGACGGCGGCGCTGGAGCGGCGCGGGATGCAGGTGGCGCGGGCGGCCACGGACAGCGAGGCGGTCACGCTCGCCGCGCAGACGCGGCCGAACCTGGTGGTGATGGACCTGATGCAGGTGCGTCGCCGGCGTGCCGGGATCATCGACTGGCTGCGGGCGAACGGGCAGCTGAACCGTACGCCGCTCGTCGTCTACACCTCGGCGAGCCTCCAGCAGGCGGAGCTGCCGAAGCTGTCGTCGGGTGAGACGGTGCTGTTCCTGGCGGAGCGGTCGACGAGCGCCGAGGTCCAGGCGCGGATCGTCGACCTGCTGGCGAAGATCGGTACGAACTGAAGCCGGCGTGCGGAGAAGGTCCGTACGCCCCGGAAGCCCGGCGCTGACGGGGAAGAAGAAGAGGGAGCGCCCCGGAAGGGCGCCCCCTCCTGGGTGCGTCAGAGCCGGGTGACGTCCAGTTCGCCGTTCGCGTACTGCCTGCGGATCACCTTCTTGTCGAACTTCCCCACGCTCGTCTTCGGCACGGCCGGGATGATCGCCCAGCGCTCGGGGAGCTGCCACTTGGCGATCGACTCGGCGAGGAAGGCGCGCAGCGTCTCGTAGTCCGCGGTCGCGCCCTCCTTGAGGACCACCGTCGCCAGGGGGCGTTCGCCCCACTTGTCGTCCGGTACGGCGACGACGGCCGCCTCCGCCACGTCCGGGTGGGCCATCAGGGCGTTCTCCAGATCCACGGAGGAGATCCACTCGCCGCCCGACTTGATGACGTCCTTCGCCCGGTCGGTGAGGGTGAGGAAGCCGTCGGGGCTGATCACGCCGACGTCGCCGGTCTTCAGCCAGCCGTCCGGCGTGAACTTGTCCTCGGGGCGCAGGGGTTCACCGGCCGCGCCGCCGTAGTAGGCGCCCGCGATCCAGGGGCCGCGGACCTCCAGTTCGCCGGCGGACTCGCCGTCCCAGGGCAGGATGTCGCCGCCGGGACCGACGAGGCGGCCCTCGACACCGGCGGGGAAGCGGCCCTGGGTGACGCGGTACGGCCACTCCTCCTCGGCCGTGAGGCCGGCCGGCGGGTTGGCCATGGTGCCCAGCGGGGACGTCTCGGTCATGCCCCAGGCGTGGCAGAGGCGGACGCCGAGCTTGTCGTAGGCCTCCATGAGGGACGGCGGGCAGGCGGCGCCGCCGATGGTGACGTTGGCCATGGACGACAGGTCGCGGGGGTTGGCGGTGACCTCGGCGAGGAGGCCCTGCCAGATGGTGGGGACGGCCGCCGCGTGCGTGGGCTTCTCGCGCTCGATCATGTCGGCGAGCGGGGCGGGCTGGAGGAAGCGGTCCGGCATCAGCATGTTGACGCCGGACATGAAGGTGGCGTGGGGCAGGCCCCAGGCGTTCACGTGGAACTGCGGCACGACGACCAGGGTCGTGTCCTTGTCCGTCAGGCCCATCGACTCCGTCATGTTCACCTGCATGGAGTGCAGGTAGATGGAGCGGTGGGAGTAGACGACGCCCTTCGGGTCGCCGGTGGTGCCGGAGGTGTAGCACATGGCGGCGGCGGCGCGTTCGTCCAGCTCGGGCCAGTCGTACGTGGCCGGGCGGCCGGCGATGAGCTCCTCGTACTCGTGGACGGCGGGCGCGGCGCCGTCGAGGAGCGAGCGGTCACCCGGGCCGGAGACCACGATGTGCTCGATCGTCGGCAGGTGCGGGAGGAGCGGGGCGAGGAGCGGAAGGAGACTGCCGTTGACGAGGACGACCCGGTCGGCGGCGTGGTTGACGATCCAGACCAGCTGCTCGGCGGGCAGGCGCAGGTTCAGGGTGTGCAGGACGGCGCCCATGGAGGGGATCGCCAGGTACGCCTCGACGTGCTCGGCGTTGTTCCACATGAGCGTGGCGACCCGTTCGTCGCCGGTGACGCCGAGTTCGTCGCGCAGCGCTCCGGCCAGCTGTGTGGCGCGTGCGCCGGTGTCGGCGAAGGTGCGGCGGTGCGGCTCGGCTTCTCCGGTCCAGGTGGTGATCCGTGACTTCCCGTGGATCGTCATCCCGTGGCGGAGGATACGGGTCACTGTCAGTGGTACGTCCTGCATGGTGCTCAGCACGGCGTCCTCCCGTTGGGCGCGCGGTTCATGACCCGGGGTCCCCCGGACCCCCGGCATCGGAGGTGTGCCGATTCTGCGCACATACCAAGCGGTATGTCACTACCCAGGAGTAGATTCGCTGGGGCCGATCACCGTACGGGGGAGAGCTCCGGGTCCTCGCGGAGCTTGCCGAGCGCCCGTGAGACGGCGCTTTTGACCGTGCCCACGGAGACCCCGAGGACCTCCGCCGTCTGGGTCTCGCTGAGGTCCTCGTAGTACCGGAGCACCACCATCGCCCGCTGGCGGTCGGGCAGTCTCATCACCGCGCGCCACATCGCGTCGCGCAGCACCTGCTGCTCGGCCGGGTCCGGCGCGGGCAGCCCCGGAGGCTCGGGCAGCTCCTCGCACGCGAACTCGTCGACCTTGCGCTTGCGCCACTGCGAGGTGCGGGTGTTCAACAGCGCGCGGCGTACGTAGCCGTCGAGCGCGCGGTGGTCCTCGATGCGGTCCCAGGCGACGTACGTCTTGGTGAGGGCGGTCTGCAGCAGGTCCTCGGCGTCGCTCGGGTTCGCGGTCAGCGACCGGGCCGTGCGCAGCAGCACGGGTCCACGGGCCCGTACGTACGACGAGAACGACGGGTATCCGGTGGCGGCTGTGGACGCCCCGGTACAGACGGGGCCGGCGGTCGCGGTCATACGTCCACGCTAGGAGCGGGCGCCGCCCGGGGGATCGCCCACAGGTGCCGAACCCGGGTCCGCCTCAGGTTGTAGGGCCGCGGTCCGCCGCACCTCCTGGAGGTGGAGGAGCGGTGCGCGCCGGCTCAGGGTCCGGTGCCGGGCCCGCCCGGGACCGGCACCGGCGCGGCCCGGGGGCGGGGGCTGCGGGCGGGGGCCGCGGTACCGGCCGTGACCAGGGCCGGAGCCGTACCGGGCGCCCGGTTCGGCGGTGACGAGCGCCTGGCCGCGGCACCGGCCTCCCGGCGGCGGCCGAGGAGCCGCAGCGCCTGCACGGTTCGGGCCGCAGCGCCTGAACGGGGCGGCGGGGGCGGGGGGAGCGGACCGGGCGGCGGGGCGGGACGCCGGACGGCCCGTACGCCGGTACCGGAGCACCGGCGTACGGGCCGCCGTTCATCTCGTTCCCCTGCCCCCGCGGGCCGGTCCTACCAGAAGTGCGTGAAGTCCACCGTGGGGCTGTTCTGGCCGATGACCGTGAAGCCCGGGCCGTTCACGCTCGTGGTGTTGCTCTGGTTGGAGGCTCCGCCGCCGTTGGCGATCTGCATACCCGTCGTGGAGTTGCCCGCGTTGCTCCCTCCCACACCGCTGCCGCTGACCGAGGCCGCGGACGCGCTGGATCCGTCGCTCGCGAGGCCACCGGTGTCGGCGTGCGCCGTTCCGGCGAAGAGGGCGGCAGCGAGGGGCAGTGCGGCGACAGCGGCGATGACGCGAGCGGTACGGGTGTGTGCCATGTATGTCCTCCAGGTGCCATGTGCGTGACTACGGCTTGTTCCCGTGCAGTTGGCCGACCGCTCCGGGCGAGTTCTCGACGTCGCGGTTCAAGAGTTGCCCACCGAATCCCCGGCGAACCAGGCCATGGCGCCCATTTCCCCCGCAAGCGTGACGACACGTCGATAAACCCCCTTGGCGATAAGAAAGCGCAGCTCACAGCCGCCGACGGATCGAGGAGCGGGGCGGGGGCCACCTCAATGCGGCGGCGAACCGTTCCGGCGCATTTCCGGTCAATCACGCCCTCTTCCCATGGTCGAACCTCTGTACGAGCATGGAGTCATGGCCGCTAGCGACCGGCGAACCGCCACCCTGGCCCTGGCTCACGCGCTGTCCGCCGCCGAGCGCGGACTGCCCGTCTTCCCCCTGTCACCGTCCAAGCTCCCCGCCCTGCCGTCCCCGCACCGGCACGACCCCGAGCCGGTCCGCTGCCGGGGGGAGTGCGGCCGGCCCGGGCACGGCGTCCACGACGCGACCACGGACGCCACCGGCGTACGGGCCCTCTTCGCCCTCGCACCCTGGGCGACCGGCTACGGCATCGCCTGCGGCCGCCCGCCCCACCACCTGATCGGCGTCGACCTCGACACCGAACCCGCCGCCCTCCGGCACCTCGCCCGGGTGCACGGCTTCACGATCCCCGGGACGACCACCGTCCTCACCCCCAGCGGCGGCCGGCACCTCTGGCTGGCCGGCCCGCCGGGCCTCGCCGTCCCCAACTCGGCCGGCCGCCTCGCCCCCGGCATCGACATCCGGGGCTCCGGCGGCTACCTGGCCGGCCCCGGCTCGGTCACCGCGCGCGGCGCCTACCGCCTGGCCCCCGGCACCGCGTCCCTGCCCCCGGCGCCGTGTCCGCCGGCCCTGCTGCGCCTGCTGGTTCCCCCGCCGCGGCCCCCGGCGCCGCCACGGTCTCCCGCCCGCGCGCGACGGCCCGAACCGCACCGCGAGGGTGAGGGGTTGGTCCGCTTCGTCCTCGCCGCCCGGGTGGGGCGGCGCAACACCCGGCTGTTCTGGGCGGCGTGCCGGGCGTACGAGAACGGCATCGGCGACGCCCTCGCGGACGCCCTCACCGACGCCGCCGTACGCACCGGCCTCACCGCGCACGAGGCGCGCGCCACCATCGCCTCGGCGGCCCGCCTCACGGCGCCGACAGGAGCAGGGCCACCGCGAGCGCGATGATCAACGCGCCGCCACCGGCCAGCAGCAGTCGCCGGCCGGCGGGCGCGAGGAAGGCGGCGAGCCCGAAGGCGGCCTGCTCGATCGGGGCCGGCGCCGGAGCCTCGATGGCACGGCTGCCGATCACCAGTACCGCGAAGCAGATGACGGTCATGGGGATGAGCACCGTGAACCCCAGCAGTGCCAGGTACGCCCGCAGGGGCCCGACCGGTGTCCCGTCGTCCCGTGCCGCCGCGCGCCGCCCCCCGGTACCGTCCGATCGCCACGGCACCACCGCGCACCGCCAGCACCACGAACACCACGAACACCAGCGCCGACGACCACCGCATCGCAGGGGCGGCGCCGGCACCCCTCATGGCATCGATGGTGGTGCCGTGCGCCGTGCCCGGGGTGGCCACCGCCGACGGGCTGTACGCGCTGGTCGCCACCGTCGCCCCGACCCGCCACGACGCCCGCGCGGTGAGGCCACCAGGTACGCCCCGACGGCTCCCACCGGAACGGCGATCCCGAATCCGGCGAGCCCCCGCGACCATCGCGCGCCGATCACGACCGCGTGACAGCCGGCCTCCGCCATGACCCGCACTGCTGCCCGGACGCGCCGATCGGGCGGCGGCGGTCGGCGGCAGGAGAGGCGTCAGGGACCTCATGACCCGGTACTGACAGGCTCCGGACCGCCCCGGCAACGCGTTTTCGCGGTCCGCCCGCCTACACGTTCTCCAGCACGCCCCTGAAGAAGCTCGCCACCCGGTGCCTCACCTTGTGCCAGCGGTTGCAGTGCTGCCGTGGGAACCAACGGCGGTCCTGACGGAGCGGCCGGTGACACGACCTGCACAGCACGGTCCGGCCCTGACTAGCGAAATCCCCCATGGGGCGACTCTAGCGACACCTGAGACTTTCCACTCCGGAAAATCGACACTTGCCATGACGGAAACTCAACTCTAGAGTTTCCGTCATGGAAAGCAACGGGGACACCATCCGACCGACCGCACAGCAGGCGCTCGCCGCCCTGACCGACGCCGAGCGGGTCAGGACGTCGACCACCGCCCTGTCCGCCACCCCCTGGCCACGCTGGTTCACCACCGCGCTCACGCTCTACATCGCCGCCATACCGCCCGTGTACGGAGGCACGGTGGCCTCTCACGACTGGCTGCTGCCCCGGGCGACCTGGAGCATCATCATGGTGGTGCTGACGGCGACGTACATGGCGCTGTTCGCGGCCGCGGCCTCGAACTGGCGCAAGAAGACCGGCGTGGCACTCCGCTTCGACGTCCTCCCCAAGCGCGTCACCCTGCCGCTGGCGACGGGACTGCCCGTCGTACTCATGGGATCCGCCCTCGTCTTCCGCGCCACCCACGAGCCCCTGTGGCTCCTCGCCGGGTCGGCCGTCGGCGCCGGAACGTCGGTCGCCTTCCACCTCGTCTTCGTCCGCCTGCACCGGAAGGCCTCATGAGCAGGTCCACGCCCGATCCCATGGACGGGTTCGACACCACCATCCACGCCCCCAACCGCCTGCGCATCTGCGCACTTCTGGACGCCGCCGGGGAGGCCGAGTTCGCCACGGTCCAGGAGCGACTGGGCGTCTCCGCCTCGGTCCTGAGCAAGCACGTCACGGTGCTGACGGACGCCGGCTACGTCGAGCACCGCAAGGCGGTACGCGACACCCGCCCACGCGTCTGGCTGCGCCTGACCCGCCCCGGCCGCGACGCCTACCACGCCCACCTCGCCGCCCTGCGCGCCATCGTCGGCCCCTGAGGCGCGGCTCTGGCGCTGTGACCGGGCGGTCTGCCTCACCAGGGTGCCGCTCATGTTCTTCCGCTGGGACTGGCTCAGGCCCCGACTGACCGCCCCGATCGTGCCGACCCTCGGCCCCGTCCACCCCGACGCCCTGACCGCCGGCATCTTCGAGGACGTCCTGCGAGCGGTGTCACCGGAGATGTCCTCCCCCTACGACAAGGACCGGCGCTGGGGCGGCGAGAAGGACGAGAAGGTCCTCCGCGAGAACGTGCTCCACCAGCCCGAACGCGTTCTCGTCCCCACCCTGAACCGGCGCGGACGCGGCACCGTCAGGGTCTTCGCATACGGTCCCCGCGACAGCGTCGTGGACGAGGCCGCCGAGCTGGCCGCCGAGCTCGCCGCCGCGTACGCCGTGGTCAACGCCCGGGTCGTACGTCCCCTCGGCCCCGAGACCACGCACCCGCGCGGCACCCGCGTCCAGCTGAAGGACTTCACCGCCGGACACTGCCCTGCCCCCGCCGGCCCGGTCCGCCCCATCACCGACTTGCCGACCGCCGTACGGGAGACCTTCGCCCCCTTCGCCGAGGCGATGCCTGCGGACGGCCTGGCCTTCCTGCGCACCCGGATGCGGGCCGACCGGTGCGGCCCGGTCCTCACCGCCGCCGTTGCGGGCCGTCTCGTGGGCGCGATCGGCCCATGCGCTGGGGCCAGTCCCACGGCGCCGCCTACCAACTCCTCCAGACCGAGGTCGGCGGCCCCTCCGACCGGCTGTGCCAGGCCGAAGGGGGCTGACCTCTCTCGGCTTCAGCCACACCGAGGTTGTCCGCAAGTCGGCCACCCGCCCCGGTCAACGCCGGGAAACGGGCGGTACGGGGTGAGGCAGGGGGAACGCGGACGGCGGGCCCTGGAATCGGGGCCCGCCGTCCGACGTGCCAGTTCTCTGACCTGCTGCGGTGGGTGTGGGATTTGAACCCACGGTGACTCGCGCCACGACGGTTTTCAAGACCGTTCCCTTAGGCCGCTCGGGCAACCCACCCACGCCCCGCGGCAACCGCGGCGGGGCGGGTTACAGCCTACCGGTTGGGGGGTGCGTGGCGGGCGGGTCAGGGGGGTGACTCGGCCCAGACGGCGGGGCCGCCGCCCCGCCAGTGGATGAGGCGGGTGGTGGCCACTTCGTCCGGGCCCAGTTCCAGGCCGACCGTGCTGAGCAGGTCGACGAGGTCGGCGACGCTGTGGGCGAGGCCCAGGAGGTCGCCGTCGGCGTGGACGTCGCGGCCGCCGGACCCGTTCGGCGGGGAGACGGTCACGGGCGGCGGCGGCTGGTCTGCGGTCATGCCCCCACTGTGGCCCCGTGCCCGGCTCCCGGCACGCCGGGGCCGGGAGCCGGGTGACGGGCCGTCCGTCAGCCGCTGTCGCCCTTGCGCTCGCCCAGGACGACGTCGGCCGTCGCGCTCTTGCCGCCGCGCTCATAGGTGAGGGTGACCTTGTCGCCCGGCTTGTGGGTCCAGATCTCGCTGATCAGCGTGGGACCGCTGTCGATGGTCCGGTCGCCGAACTTGGTGATCACGTCGCCCGGCTTGAGACCCGCCTTCGCGGCGGGGCCGCCCGGGACGACCGCCGGGGTGCCGCCCTCCCCCTGGGGGGCGATGCGGGCGCCTCCGGCCTCCTCGGCCATGTTCACCGTGGCGCCGATCACCGGGTAGACCGGCTGGCCGGTCCTGATCAGCTGGTCGGCGACGCTCTTGGCCTGGTTGATCGGGATGGCGAAACCGAGGCCGATGGAGCCCGCCTGGGACTGGCCGAGGCCGCCGCTTCCGGCCGACTGGATGGCGGAGTTGATACCGATCACCGCGCCCCGCGCGTCCAGGAGCGGTCCACCGGAGTTGCCCGGGTTGATGGACGCGTCGGTCTGCAGGGCGCTCATGTACGAGTTGCGGCCGGCACCGCTGCCGTCACCGGAGGCCACCGGGCGGTTCTTCGCGCTGATGATGCCGGTGGTGACGGTGTTGGACAGGCCGAACGGCGCGCCGATCGCGATCGTCGAGTCGCCGACGGCCACCTTCTCGGAGTTGCCCAGCGGGAGCGGGGCGAGGCCCGAGGGGGCGTTCTTGAGCTTCAGTACGGCGACGTCGTAGCCCTGGGCGCGGCCGACGACCTCGGCGTCGTACTTCTTGCCGTCGGAGAAGGTCGCGGAGAGGGTGCCGCCCTCCGCGGCGGAGGCCACCACGTGGTTGTTGGTGAGGATGTGGCCCTCCTCGTCGTACACGAACCCGGTGCCGGTGCCGCCCTCGGCCGCCGGGCCGCCGCCGCCCGACTTGGCCTCGATGGTGACGACGCTCGGCAGCGCCTTGTTCGCGACCGCGGCGACCGTGCCCGGCTCGCGCTTGAAGTCGGCCGGGGCCTCGCCCGCGGCGACGGTCGTGGAGCTGCTGGAGCCGTCGTTGCGCTCGGCCGCCCAGTAGCCGACGCCACCGCCGACACCTCCCGCGACCAGCGCGGCGACCAGCGCGGCCGCGACCAGCCCACCGCCGGAACGTTTGCGCGGCGGCTCGGAGCCGGGCGGGAAGGAGGCGCCCCAGGCGGGAGGGGGCGGCGGGGCCGGCCAGCCAGCGCCGGCGGGCGGGGCGGGGGGCGCACCGTGGGGCGGGTGGGGCGGCGGCGCGTCATGGGCCCGCGTCGGTGCCGATGACGCCCCGGGGGCGTGCGGGGGCGTGTGCGGGGGCGTGCGGGGCGGTTCCGGCGCCGCCGTCCCGTGGGCGTCCTCCGCCGGCGCGGACGAAGAGGGCGGCACGGGAGGTACGGACGGGGCGGACGGGACCGCGTTGCCCTCGTTCTCGGTGCTCACAGCTCGTTCTCCTCGGGGTTCCACGTCGTCTGCGTCGTCTGCGTCGTCTGCGTCGGCTGCGTCGGCTTCGGCAAGAGTCCGCCGTGCGGGTGTCTGCGGTCAGCTTTTCCCATAGCCCGTCAGGCCACTGTAAGCCGGACCTGTGCGTCTTGGGGCCATCCTTTATTTCCGGCAAATCAGACGCCCGTCGAAGAGGGCCGAACAGCGGTGGCACCATGTCGCGGTGACCCACGCACGCCAGCACACGATCCAGGTCGTCGCCCACCGGGGCGCCTCCGAGGACGCGCCCGAGCACACTCTGGCCGCGTACACGAGAGCGATCGAGGACGGCGCCGACGCCCTCGAATGCGACGTACGGCTCACCGCCGACGGCCACCTCGTCTGCGTCCACGACCGCCGCGTCAACCGCACCTCCAACGGACGCGGCGCCGTCTCCACACTGGAGCTGGCCGATCTGGCCCAGCTCGACTTCGGCGCCTGGAAGGACCCGCACGAGAGCCCGGACTGGCGCGACCCCGAGTACACCTCCGTGCTGACCCTCGAACGGCTGCTCGCGCTCGTGGCCGACGCCGGGCGGCGCATCGAGCTCGCCATCGAGACCAAGCACCCCACCCGCTGGGCCGGCCAGGTGGAGGCGCGGCTGGTGGAGCTGCTGGAGCGCTACGGGCTGGCCCGTCCCCGCCCGGGCTCGACCACCCCCGTACGGATCATGAGCTTCTCCGCCCGCTCGCTGCACCGGGTCGCCGCCGCCGCGCCCGCCGTGCCGATCGTGTACCTGATGCAGTTCGTCACCCCGCGGGTACGGGACGGGCGGCTGCCCGCCGGGTCCCGGATCGCCGGCCCCTCCCTCCGGATCGTCCGCAACAACCCCGGTTACGTCGCACGCCTCCACCGGGCCGGCCACCGTGTCCACGTCTGGACGGTGAACGAGCCGGAGGACGTCGAACTGTGTGCCCGGCTCGGGGTGGACGCGATCATCACCAACCGCCCCAAACAGGTTCTGTCCCAACTGGGCCGCCGGTAACTCCCGTTACGCCGAGTGCTCCGGTGCGTTCGCTCCGTGTCCGCCCGTCCCAAGTGCGTCACCGCACACCGATTGGCCGGTTTCCGGTCCAGTCCATTGGGGCATCCACACCGTGGCGTGGGGCAAAGGAGGTCTCGGGGGTGGCGTTGGTGGTGGCACAGGAGGTGCCCACGTCGTCGAGCATGGCCGTACCCCATGGCCCTGCGGGCGTGGGTGAGGCGAGGCACCGCATGCGGGAGCAGCTCCGCCGCGGCGGCTTGGCCGAATCGGTCGTCGACGACGCCGTACTGGTCCTGTCCGAACTGCTCAGCAATTCCTGCCGGCACGGCAGGCCGCTGGGCCATGGCGTGGAGGTGGGCGACGGCGACGTCCGGGCCGCCTGGCGCGTCGACGCTCAGGGCGCCCTGACCGTCGAGGTGACGGACGGCGGTGGTCCGACCCGCCCCGTTCCGTCGACGCCCTCGGTGACCGCGCGCGGCGGCCGGGGGCTGAACATCATCAGCGCGCTCGCCCAGGACTGGGGCGTACGGGACGGCGCGTCGGGTGAGGTGACGGTGTGGGTGGTCCTCACGGGAGGCCATCGGCGCGACGACTTCGCTACGCGCGTCACCGGACCGGGCTTCGACTTCCTGGACGCGTACGGGACGTACGACACGTTCGAGGACGTCGACTGACCCCGCCGGGCGGCGTCCCGCCCCGAGCGCCGCGTGATCGCGTGGAGCGAGCGCCGCACAGGCGCACCGCCCGCACCGCGCACGGGCGCGTGCCCCGGGCGGCGCCTCCGGGCGACTAGGCTCGCGGCCGACACAGCAGTGCCGCACCGCCGTTACGGGAGAAGTCAGACCATGGGCAAGAAGCGTCCCCAGACCAAGGCCGGGAAGCCGCAAGCGACCGACGGGGCCCGCGCCGGAGGCGCCGACGAGCACGTGCCGGTCGTCGGCGCCCGCGAGCCCTGCCCCTGCGGTTCGGGCCGCCGCTACAAGGCCTGCCACGGCCGGGCGGCCGCGCACGCGGTGACCGAGCTGGTCCAGCGGCCCTTCGAGGGCCTGCCCGGCGAGTGCGACTGGGTCGCCCTGCGCGAGCTGGTCCCCGCCGCCACCGCGCCGCTGCACCTCAAGGGCGGCCTGCCCGAGGGCGTGCCCTCCGTGACGCTCGCGACCGTCCTGCCCATGGCCTGGCCCGCGTTGCGCCGTGACGACGGCTCGGTCCTGCTCGCGCTGCAGAACGACACCTCTTCCGGCGACCTGAGCCGGGACCTCGCCGACACCCTCCAGCGCGCGCTGACCGTCCAGCCGGGTACGCCGGTCGCCGGTCAGAGGGTCCCGGCGGGCGGCCCGCGCCTCCAGGACCTGCTGGACGCGGACGCCGCCTTCGAGCCGGTCGTCCACTCGGGCTTCGAGTTCTGGGTGCCGGACTCCGAGAAGAGCGCGGCGCCGGAGGTGGCCGCGTCGCTGGAGCGGGCCAACGCCGCCGCGATCCCGACCGTCAGGCTGTCCGGCGTGGACGCCGCGTACTGGTGCGAGACCCCCGAGAAGAACCACCTGCGCTGGGTCATGCCGCACCCCGAGGAGCAGCTGCTCGACGCGCTGGCCCGGCTGCACGCCGCCGGACGTTCCTCGCTCGGCGAGGGCACCCGGCTGGTCGGCTCCTTCCGCGCGCACGGGCTGATGGTGCCGGTGTGGGACCTGCCGACCGGGATGGGCGCGAAGGAGTGCGAGCAGCCGGCCGCCGACTTCGCGGAGCGGCTCGCGGGCGCGCTCGCCGTGGACGCGCCGCTGACGGCGGAGGAGCGGCGGGCCCGTGGCGGGCTCACCAACCGGCAGGTCACCCTCAGCTGAGCCATTACCAGAGGCGGAATCGATTCACATCCCGACCGGTCGGTGACTTCCGCCACAATGAGCCGCACTCAAGAGTAAATAGCTGTCCGAATAACTGAGATCGAATTTGCGAACAGCCGATCTCTTGTTACGGTGCTTGAAGCCCGGTCGCTGGTGCATCCCCCGTCGCCAGCGACCGGGCCCTTCCATTTCCACGGAATGGGATCTTCCGCCCCGGTGCCTCAACTGGCGGCTCCCTCCGGCGAGTTGCTCCCCGACCGCAGCAGCAGCGGGCTTTCACCGCTCTCCGCGAACTCCGCCACCGCCGTGTATTCGGCGGAAGTGCCGCGTGACGGCTCTCGGGGGGTCTCGCACACCCGCGGTTCGTCTTCCGCCCGCACCTCGCAATGCGCTTGTACGGTACGCCCGCCGGGGCCCATCAAGGTGAGTACGGCCCCGAGCTCCTCTCCCGTCGCATTGCGGTAGTAGGTGCGCCCCCAGGTGTCCGGCCCTTCGGTGAGGACGCAGGTCTGCGCCTCCACCCCGTCCGGCGAGGCCACTTCCGGCCCGCAGCTCGCCGCACCCGCGGCGGACACCGACGGGGACGCCGACGAGGACGGTGGTGATGGTGGGGGCGGAGGGGCGGCGGCCGGGGCATCGATTCCGGCCAGAAGTGCCGAGGCCTCCGCGGGCGCCCCGTCCTGGGGCCCCGGCTTCGCGTCCACGGCGGGGCCGCCGGGGCCGCCGGCCGGTCCGGCGGAGGCGACGGGCGACAGCAGCGCGGCGGCCACCACCACGGCCCCGAGCCCGATCACGCGGAGATTCATGGGGACCCCACCTGCCCAACTGCCCGGGAATTTGACGGTCAGGCGACGATAGCGACGGAACGCCGCCACCCCGGCGGCCGTGCGCCCGAATCCCGTACAACTCGGCCCCGCTCACACCCGTACGAGTGACGCACGGGCGACAGCGGGGCCGGGAGCGGACAGGAGAGGTATGGGCTCAGTAGCGCAGCCGGCTCCCGCCGTCCGGCGCGCTCGTGCTCGCCTCGACCAGCGCGTCCACGACCGCCTCCACGTCCGGCAGCCAGGGCGACGCGGACCCGGCGAGCGGCGCGCGTTCCCAGCGCACCTGTCCGGTCCCGGTCTCCGACGGCGGCAGTACCAGGTAGCCGCCCTCCCCGTGGAAGCGCAGGGAGCTGGGTACGCAGTCCTTCACGTACAGCAGCTCACCCAGCTGTTCGAGGGTGTACGGGGCGACCAGCAGGGACCAGCGGGTCGGCGTCGCCACCACCGGACCGAGTCGCATCTCCTTCCGGTCCAGCACGCCCAGCGCCCGCGCCGCCGCGACGGCGGGCAGGCTCACGGCGCACGGCGCGCGGCCGCCGGTGGCGAGCACGACCGGGGCGTCGGGGCGGTTGGTCCACCACCAGCGCACCAGGCGCTCGTCGGTGGAGGCCGCGAGCAGGCCGGGGTCGAAGGGGTGTGCGCCGGGTACGACGCACTCGGGGTCGGGACAGGCGCAGCCGCGTTCCCGGTCGCCGCGGCCACCGGCCGCCTCGAGTCCCACGCCGGGGAGTACGGGCCAGTCCCACTCGGTGGCGCACAGGAGCGCCGCGTCCAGGTGGGCGGGCCTCCTCCTGCGCCGGAACCGGAGCCTGCGTCGCCTTCCGAGGATCTCGCGCATGAGCGCTCGTTCCTTTCCGTTGAACGCCGAGGTCATCCACATCACAAAGGTGTGCGTCACTTCACTGTGCGTACGGTCCGGCGCGTCACCGCCCCGTGCCGGTGCCGGCATGGGGGCCGGCCTCTCTGCGCCTGCGGCAGGACACACCGCCGGGCCCGCCGAGCGTGG